>DFDY01000165.1:12194-18575 GCA_002368955.1 Bacteroidales bacterium UBA3816 | reverse complement strand
TCTCAATTCTCAATTCTCAAATTAGCATGAGAGTAGGAGTGTGGGGCCTAGTGTGTCAACTAGCGGTTGTGGGAGCTCTTTGTCTTTTGGGAAAAGGGCAAAGACGGTGGCTCCGCTGCCGCTCATGGAGGCGTAGAGGGCTCCGTGGCGGTAGAAGAGTGCTTTTAGTTGGGCGATGTGTGGGTGAAGTGGGAAGACAGTGGTTTCGAAGTCGTTGACCACAGAGGTGCGCCATTGTGCGATGGGTCGCTGCACCAGTTGGTCTAACGTGGGGCCGCTGGCAGCAGAGGGGTCGATGTGGAGGCCGCCGTAGGCTTCGCGGGTACTGACGGCGTCGGAGGGTTTGGCCAGCACAAGGCGGTGGCCTTCGATGGGGTTGAATCCCAGCGGGGTGAGCTGGTCTCCGATGCCGGTGGCGTGGGCCGGTACGTTGTCGACAAAGAAGGCGCAGTCGGCACCCAGTTGGGCGGCATAGCTGCGTAGCCTTGCAGGGGTGAGGCCGAGGTCAAAGAGTTGGTTGAGCATCAGCAGGGTGTGGGCACCGTCGCTGCTGCCTCCGCCCAGGCCGGCCCCAAAGGGGATGCACTTGGTGAGGTGGATGCTGACGGGACCTATCTGCGGATAGTCTTGCCGCAGCAGTCGATAGGCTTTGGCGCAGATGTTGTCGTCGGGCGGGCAGTCAACGGGTATGCCGCTTTGGGCAAAGCGGAGGGGGCTGTCTTGAGAGTCGGGGAGGGGGGTGATTTCCAATCGGTCGCAGAGTGGGACGGGCAAGAAGACGGTATCGAGGTCGTGATAGCCGTCAGAGCGTTTGCGCAGGACGCGCAGGCCGAGGTTGATTTTGCAGTTGGGGTTGGAAATCATGGGTTTATGTTTTGATTGGATTGGGGGTCGGCGTTTCCTCTCTTCACGGAAGGGTTGCTCCCATTGGGTCGCGACTCTTCGGAGTTGGGCATGGCTTCGGCGGGCGGCTGCTGCGCGCGGTCGTAGGCACGGATGATTTTGGTGACGAGTTTGTGCCGGATTACATCGCTGTTGTCCAGTTGGATGATGCTGATGCCGTCGATGCCTTCCAGAATTTGTGTTGCGTGGACCAAGCCGGACTGCTGGTGGCGGGGAAGGTCTATTTGCGTGATGTCGCCGGTGATGACGAATTTGGCGTTGCGCCCCATGCGGGTGAGGAACATCTTGATTTGCGAGGAGGTGGCGTTTTGGGCTTCGTCGAGGATGACGAAGGCGTTGTCGAGCGTGCGGCCGCGCATGAAGGCCAGTGGGGCTATTTCGATGGTGTTGTCTTCCCAGTAGCCGAGGAGTTTCTGCTGCGGAATCATGTCGCGCAGGGCGTCGTAGAGGGGCTGGAGGTAGGGGTCGAGTTTGTCACGCAGGTCGCCGGGCAGGAAACCTAGGTTCTCGCCGGCCTCCACGGCCGGGCGGGTAAGTATGATGCGGCGGATTTCTTTATTTTTGAGAGCACGGACTGCCAACGCCACGGCAGTGTAGGTCTTGCCCGTTCCGGCAGGGCCGATGGCAAAGACCATGTCGTTCTGCCCCACGGCCTCCACAAGACGTTTCTGGTTGGGGGTGCGGGCTTTGATGAGCAGGCCGTTGCGACCGTGGACCAGTATCTCCTCGTTGGTTTCGGCTTCGGGAGTGGAACCGCCGCTCTCATATATTTGCATGATGATGTTCTCGTTCAGGCGGCCAACTTTGTCGTAGTAGGTCTTCAGGGCTTGCAGCTTGCCTTCGAAATGGTCGATGTCTTCGGTGGCACCCACCACTTTGAGCATGTCGCCACGGGCGATGAGTTTGAGCTTTGGAAACAGGATTCTTACAAAGTCCAGAATCTTGTCGTTGTCGCCCCAAAAGCGTGTGTAGTCAATCTCTTCGAGCGAAAATGTCTTTTCTCTAATCGGTTCTTCCATGGGGCAAAAGTACGAAATTATTGTCATATATGGTGTTGTTTCAAAAAAAATATGTATTTTTGTAGCCTCTCAAAGTGGACTTTCCAGTTTGGGGCTATGTGGCTAGGTCCTTAAAAATGAGTAATTAATAAAATATAAGAGATATGGAAAATACGTATGCTATTGGAATTGATGTTGGAGGCACCAACACTGACATGGGTCTGGTAAGAGACGACGGCAAGATTATCGACCGCCGCCGCATTCCCACCACAAATTATACCACTATCGAACCCTATGTGAAAGACATTATGGCTCATATAGAGTCTATGGTGGCCGGTGGCGACCCCGAGAAGGGGGTCAAGTCTATCCCACTTGCAGAACTCACCGGCATCGGCATTGGGGCTCCCAACGGCAATTTCTACACCGGCTGTGTCGAATTTGCCCCCAATCTGCCCATGAAAGGGGTGCTGAAGTTTGAGGAGGAGTTCCATAAGTATGTCTATTTTCCTGTGGTGCTGAGCAACGACGCCAATGCTGCGGCCTATGGCGAGTATGTCTACGGCGGTGCCCGCGGCATGGACAATTTCATCATGATCACCCTAGGGACGGGTGTGGGAAGTGGCATTGTGCTGGACGGCAAGTTGGTTCACGGCTCCACCGGCACGGCTGGTGAGTTGGGCCACAATATCCTCATCCCTGGCGGGCGTCCTTGCAGCTGTGGGCGCAGGGGCTGTCTGGAGGCCTACACTTCGGCTCGTGGCATAGTGCAGACTTATGTGGAGCTGCGCAACGAAAAGGGAGTGCCTGCCGATGCCGCCGACCATATTGGCTGGATTACCGCCGACATGGCCGACAAGGACCTTACCAGCAAGACTATTGGCGATGCAGCCAACGCTGGCGACCCCTTGGCCAAAGAGACTTACCGTATTGTGGGCACGTGGCTGGGCATAGCCTGCGCCAACGCTTGTACTTTCTCGGCCCCGCAGGCTCTCTTCCTCATGGGTGGACCTACCAAGGTGGGCAATCCGCTGCTGGACCCCTTACGCGAGTCGTTCGATGCCAACCTGCTCAATATTTACAAGGGCTCCTGTAAGATTTATATGTCGCAGTTGAAAGCTAACGAGGTGGCTATCCTAGGTGCGGCCGCGTTGATTAAAATGAAAGCTAACTGATTGAAATAGACCAATACTATGAAAACCTGCAGATTCTCTCTCGTGCTGGCCTTGGTGGTGGCGCTGTTTGCCAGTTGCCAGGACGGCAGTTTGGTTCATTATGTCAACCCTTTGGTGGGGACTGATTTCCACGGCCATACCTATCCCGGGGCCATTGCGCCTTTCGGGCAGATACAGCCTAGCCCCGACACCCGGCTGGAAGGATGGGACGGCTGCAGTGCCTATCACTACAGCGACGACACGGTGTACGGTTTCAGCCATACCCACCTCAACGGCACCGGCTGTGAGGACTATGGCGACATTCTGCTTATGCCCGTGGTGGCCGAAGGGGAGGACTGGAACTACTCGCCGGATATGCCGCAGGAGGAGTTCCTCTCGCGCTTCAGCCATCGAAGCGAGAAGGCCGAGCCGGGCTATTACCGTGTGGTGCTGGACCGCACCCGTGTGATGGCCGAGCTGACCACCAGCGACCGTGTGGCCGCCCACCGCTATACCTTTCCCGGCCATGCCAAGAAGGGCTTTGTGGTTGACCTGCGCCACCGCGACAAGGTGATTGCTGCGGGTTTTGATAAGGAGGCCCCGCAGGGCACGCTGGCCGGTTTTCGCGAGAGCAACGCTTGGAACCCCGACCAGAAGTGTTTCTTTGCTTTGCAATGCAATCGGCCCATCAAGGCCATCAAATATTACGACCACGGCATGAAAGCCCTCGTCGAACTGGACGAGGACGCGAAGGATGTGGAGGTATATGTGGCCATTTCGGGCGTGGACTGCGAGGGGGCCATGAAGAACTTGGCCACCCGTGGCGAGGATGATTTTGACGCCATACATGCCGCCACCCGCCAGAAGTGGGAGGAAGCCCTGGGCAAGGTGGAGGTGGAAGGCGGCACCCGTCGCGAACGCCGCACGTTCTACACTGCGCTGTATCACTGCTATACGTCGCCCTATCTGTGGAGCGACGTGGATGGCCGCTATCGCGGTATGGACGACAGCATTTATTCTTCCAAGACTCCTATCTACACGGTCTTTTCTCTTTGGGACACCTATCGTGCCCTGCACCCGCTCATGACCATTCTGGAACCTGGAATCACCGAGGATTTCATCAATACCATGTTGCGCCAGTATGAGACTGGAGGCGAGCTGACTATGTGGGAGCTTTCGGCCCACGAGACGCACTGCATGATAGGTTACCATGCCTGCCCCGTGATACTGGAAGCACAGCAGAAAGGCATCCTGGACTCTTGGCCCGCCGCCCGCCGCATGAAGCTGCTGGAGGGTATGATTGCCACCGCTAACCGCACTGAGGCCCATCAGGCCTACGGCCAGCAGGGCTATCTGGACAGCCAACTGGACAACGAGACTGTTTCCAAAACACTGGAGTATGCCTATGATGACTGGTGTATTGCCACCTATGCCCTCAACGAGGCCAAACGCATCGGTGACACGAATGCTGCCTACCTAAAGGAGGTGGCCGAGACCTACATGCGCAGGGCCAACTCGTGGCAGAACATCATGGATGCCAACGGCTTTATGCACGCCCGCCGCAACGGCGGTTTCGTAACGCCGTTCAACCCCACCGAGGTCAACAACCACTATACCGAGGCCAACAGTTGGCAGTATAGCAGCTATGTGCCGCACGATATACCCACATGGATTGAACGTCTGGGTGGTAACGCCAAGGCCGAGGCTTTCCTCGACTCGCTGTTCAACACCAGTAGCGAGACGGCCGGCCGCCAGCAGAGCGACATCACCGGCATGATTGGCCAATATGCCCACGGCAACGAGCCATCGCACCATGCGGCCTATCTCTATGCTTATCTGGGTGCCCCCGACAAGCTGGACAAGGTGGTGCGCCAGATCGAGACTGAACTTTACACCCCCGAGCCCGACGGACTGTGTGGCAATGAGGACTGCGGCCAGATGAGCGCATGGTATGTGATGAGTGCCATGGGGTTCTATCCTGTGTGCCCTGGCAGCGGTGAGTATGTCACCGTTGCTCCCATTTTCGACAAGGTGACCATCCATCGCGACGGTAAGGATGACTTTGTGGTCAATAAGAAGGAATGGCCTTCGGGCAAGTTCTTGAGAGACGGCAATTTCTATGACGCTACCATTTGTGTGATGCCCGACGAGTACCACCACACCCCTGCCCCCTATTTCAGCGACTGGCAGATTGTCTTCAATGACTCCTCCTTTGTAAAGTTGGCCGTGAACGAGAACATAGAGGGCAAGACTACTATTTATTACACCCTAGACGGCCGTCAACCCGATACTAACAGTCTGCGCTACGGTCAGCCCATCTTGGTGGGTCACGATATGACCCTGCGGGCGGTGGCCTACAACACCAAGTATGGCTACAGCCCGGTGATCGACCAGACCCTGCGCCGATTTATCGCCGACAAGAAACTCACCTATCTCATCCAACCCGCGCCCCAATATACCGAGAATGGCGCACAGGGCCTTATCGACCGCCAGTATGGCACCACCAACTATCGCATTGGTGGCTGGCAGGGCTGGCAGAGCGACATGGAGGTGGTGGTTGACCTGCTCCGCACTAAGACGGTGACCAGTGTGGGTGTGGACTGCCTAGAGAATATGCGTAGCTGGGTGTTCTTCCCTTCCAAGGTGGAGGTGAGCGTGTCCAGCGACGGACAGAACTATCGCCCCTGGGCTTCGGTGGAGAACACAGAATACCCCACTACCCGTGAACGCCAGGAGGAGAGCGTGCAGCACACCTTTGTCTGCCGCGGGCCTTACGTCTCTGCCCGTTTCCTGCGCATCAAGGCCACAAACTATGGCAAGTTGCCCGACTGGCATGTCAGTTCCGGCGAGCAGGCTTGGGTCTTTGTAGATGAGATTGAGGTGGGTACCTATGTCCCAGCCTTTATTAGTGAAGAATAGTTTAAAAACCTTATGATAATGAAAAAAATAGTTTTTTTGATACTTGCTGTTGGCACTCTTGGGCTGACCTCCTGTAACACCAAATCCTGTCGCTGCTATGAGTATGTCGGCAGCCGCTGGACAGGCCCTGTTACCACCAGTGCCTTGGCTGGCACCCCTTGTGGCAACCTAAATACCCCCAGCCTCTACTGCAACGAGATGGACGATCCCATCATCGACCCCAGCGACATCGCCAATGGTAAGAAGAAATAGGTGGAATTGTTTGATTGTCATAATATAGGACTATTCTGAGAGAAGTAGGAATGCCTATCCCAAACGCCGACTTCTCTTTCCTCCAACGGATGACGCAAGGGTTTGGTTGGAAGTATACTTCGCAAACCAAACGTTTTCGTTAAGCCGAGTGCAGAGGG
>DFDY01000165.1:0-12126 GCA_002368955.1 Bacteroidales bacterium UBA3816 | reverse complement strand
TTTGCACTATGCCGAGGCGAGAAAACGACTCATGAAATGGAAGGAATAATTGGAATGTTACACTAACTATTACGAACCGTTTTTAATGAATGACGATGAAAAAGATATCTTTTATTGTGTTTCTTTTGCTTTCTGTTTTTAATTCTGAAGCACAGAATAATACTGATAGAGAACCGGATTTGCAAGATGCCTATGACAAAGTAATAAATGACAGATCAACAGAGAGTTGGAGTTTGTTTTTCAATCTTTTTCCTAGTACATTTGAGAAATTTGATTCAATCTTTGGTTATCAAGAAAATCAAAAAGGACCGCTTTACAATATGTATCAGCAGTACATATATCTGTTTTTTGAAGCACAAAATCATATAAATGAATCTGTTTACTATAATAAACTTATCCAAATTGCTAAAGATGGTATATGGGATGCGGATGCAAATAGCCTTTTCCAATTATGTATTGTCAACCTTGTCATAAATGATTCTACAAATCATCAAAAAAACTCTTTTCTAGAGACTCTTTCTACCTATTCTGAAACCGATATTTCTAATTTTTGGAGATTCTATTTTGAAGATTTATATCCTGATTGCTACGGGGAAAAATATAAAAGAACCGTTTCCGTATTACAAGGATACGAAAGATTGATACTAATAATGGAAAAGAGATATAAAACTATATGTAATAATAGTAACAGGTAATAGACATCCCTGCCCTGCGGCTCTGTGTTTCGGCACAAAACATTATCGGCATTTTGCAGCCAATGAATCCTAAGATACAATTTGACATCTACATGTCTTGCTCTCTGCAAGTAACTCTAATCCCACCCACGGCAAGAAATCATTTTCTTGCCGTGGGCTTTTTATGGGTGACGCAATAAATTGTGGCAAGAGTCGTTATTGAAATATGGAACTGAACGTTTTCGTTAAGCCGAATGCAGAGGGCAAATCACGAAGTGTTTGCACTATGCCGAGGCGAGAAAACGACTCATGAAATGGAACGTAAAAACTAATGTGGGTGCAGGTTGTATCGGTGGAATAAATTTTAATGATACTCTATTATGAAAAAGACATTATTAATTATTGTAATATTGGCGTACGGGCCATTATGTGTGTTTGGGCAGAACTATATGGATATCAGTAATGCCATCCACTCAACAATAGCAAAGGACGGTAAAGATCCATGGGCAATAAACCGCAATGCATTGAAGCTCTTGGAACATGTTCCATGCAATTCGACCGATGATACTGTATACGCGATAGAATGCTATTCAGAGATTGGCGGTTTTTTTATCGCAATGTATTGGTCAAGGAGTTTTTTGTATTCGGTAGATGGAATACTTGACGATACGATGAAAGTGTACAAGAAACCAATTTGGTATAATTGGCTCATCTCAATGGTGGAGCAATGGGATACCAACACAATTCTCAATTTGCAGACTATAAACTTAGAGGAAGATATTAATTATTGTATCTCACGCACAATTGTCAATCTCGAGAATACTAGAACAGAATACATGTTTACAGATTATTTGTATTATCCTGATGAGTCACGATTAGAACGTGCTGAACATTGGAATTTATGGCAAAACCGAGATGATTATATTGCAGTCTTTATCGTAGAACCCGACCCCGCGGATGTTCACTGAGCACCGATCCCGATCCAGCGGTTGTTCCATGCCGTGCCGTCGATTTGGATTTGCAATCACTGCTGGTTGAAAGGTTTGAAATTAGTTGAGCCGCAAAAATCCCTGACAGGCACAGCCTCAGCAGGTCTTCATACCTTCGGATAGTTGCTGAAACGCTGGTCATGGGACAGCCCCTTCTTCTCCCTCTTGTGGCTCCGACGCAACGGAAGGCTCAGCTGTGTGTTTATCTTCAGGCACCGGCTGATGATCTTCTTGGTCTTTTTGGCATCTGTGGAGACGGTGATGTGCTTCTCCTGCACGGTCATGTCGACGAACGACTTGTCGGTCTCGACATGGACGTTGTTCACTCAGATGCGCTTTCTCAGTATCTGCTCCACGCTCTCCTCCTCGATGCGCTTCTGGGATGAATTAGTAGCACTTCTGTTGTCTATTTCACCACGAGGATGGCGTTGGCTACGCGGCGTTGGCCGCGGGTGTCAAAACGGCCGTTGTCGGAGGGGTGGTTGACTACTCCGTCGTCGCCAAAGCCTTTGATATACATACAGGTGGAACCGCCACCGTCGAGGTTGGCGGCATCGCGGCAGCCGAGCCACCGCATGATGCGGGTCAGTTCGGGCAGTGAGAGCCCTTCGCTCTGTTTTCGATGTCGCCCGTCGGCCACAAGTAGCACTATGGTGCCGTCTTGCTTGAGCCCTATGGCGGTGCGGTTGTGGCGTTTGTATACAAATCGGAGGTCGGTGCGCTGAGGCACGGTTTCGCCACGATAGAGCAGCATGGGACCGGTGGTCATGACGTTGCTGTCAGGCATCTGACATTCGGACATGCGGTTGCTGTCAGGAATATTGAATCGAGGCCTGCCGGAAGGCAGTAGGCGTATGGTGGCGTTCTGATAGTATTTGCGGTGGATGCTGTCGCTCTTAGAGGGCTCGTTTTCGCCCAGTTGCTGTCCTTTGATTTTGAGGTAGCAAACAGGCACCCCAGTGCTCATGTTAAAGAAGGAACCGTTGATGGCGGCGAGGGCTTTGCCGCGGTCGGCAAAGTCGGAGACACGAGTGAGGAGGCTGTCGGAGACAAACTCTAGGTGTGACTTGGACCCCCTCGGGATTTCTATAATGCAGAAGTATTGGTTGGAGTTGAACACTTCTTGCTGCTGGAAGTGGTAATGTCTGTATATGAACCCGTCTAGACTGTCGGTCTCCCAAAGTGCGTTGAGGAAGGCGATGGAGTCGGCCTCATAGTTGCGGTGAGTAGACTGGGCAGATGCTGACAGCGACAGCAGGAGGAGCAGGGGTATTAGTGCTTTCTTCATTTTCGGCAGATTGTATTGTGACGCACATGTCGGTTCATGACTCTGAAAAGAGCCGTAGCAGTTCCGGAGCATAGGTCTTGGAGACAGGTATGTTGCCCACATTGGGCACACCCATCTCGGCGTAGACTCCTTCAGATGTGCGGCGGATTATCTTGATTTTATTGAGGTTGACAAAATAGGAGCGGTGGCAGCGGATAAGGCCGTTGCTGTTGCAGACTTTCTCCACCCCCTTGAGTGTGTTGCGGAGGCTGTAGCGCACCAGCTTGCCGTCGTCGTCGTAGAGGATGTTGACATAGTTGCCTGCCGACTCAAGCGAGATGACTCGGTCGGCACTGACTACTAGTTTGGTGTTGCCTTTTTCGTCGTTGAAGCGCACCATGCCGGCCTCGTTGTGCTCCACCCCTTTGCGCAGTTCTCGCAGTTCGTTTTCGGTCTCGGTGAGCTGTTGGGTGCGTTCTTTCAGTTGCATTAGGAGCCAATAGATGACATAGGGGATAAGGTTGAGGCAGAAGTAGGAGAGCATAACGCCGGGGAGAAGCCCGAAGTAGGCCCGATGGAGAAAGATGGAGAAGAAGAGGTCGACAAAAAGGCTGCCCACAATCATTTCAATTAGTAGCCAGACAAGGTATTCGTTGCGGGAAAGTGACTTGGCCCAGGGCGTGAAACAAATGATGCTTCGGCTGAGCATGACAGTGGCCATCTCGATGGCGGCGATGATGGGCAGGCAGAGGCTGGCTCCGTTGTCCCAGCTGTTGCTCCACTCAGCGTAGAAGTGGAGTGAGGGGTTGAAGAGGGTGACAAAAAGGATGACGTACACCGGCAGGGCGATGCAGAAAACTAGGTTGGGTTTGACTCTATAATATAGTTCGCTTATTTTCATTTTGTTTCGGGGGTCTTCTTTTTCTTCCTCATCCAGGGGAAGAGTTCGTAGAGGGAGTCGAAATCCTTGGATAGTTTCACACCAAGTCCTTGTTTGTAGGGCAGTTCGGTGCGGGTGTAGTAACTGGTGTTGGAGCGGTGGAAGCCGTAGAAGTCGAAGTAGGGGTTGAACTTATAGCCAATCTCCACGTCGCCCACCAGGGTGCGGGTTTGGTCAATTTGCACTTCGCCCTGGCTGTAGCCAAAGGTGGACTCGAAGTAAAGGTTGTTCCATCGTTTGCTGATGCCCACATCTATCTGCCCCTGCGTGGTGGTGGTGGCAGCTTGATATTTGATGTCCACGTCAACAAATTTAATCATGCTGGTGATGATGCTGCCTGCCGTGTTGGTTAACATGCTGATGCTGTTGAAACCCCCTTCGTCGTCGTTGGTGGTGCCAACAGAAGAAAACGAACCCAAGAGCAGAAGCGAGATGGACTGGTTGAGCATTTCCAACTCGTTGTTTTTGTCGATATAGGAGAAGACTTGGTCCGAGACACTTTGGTCGGCGTTGGGCAGGCGTATGTCAAATTTGATAGTGGGGTCTTGGAGGGTGCCGGAGAGGGTAATGATGTCCTCCACCTGCACGTAGGAGTCGTTAGTGATGGTGGAGACGGCGTTGTTCATCAGGGAGGCCAGATTGGTGCGTAAGCCATAGACGGCATTGATATTGAACCGTGCATCGTTAATGTTGCCGGGGAAATTCAGGGTGCTGCCCTCCTCGATGTTGAAGTTCCTGGAGACCAGCTGCATCAAAGACAGTTTGAAATTGCCAGATGTGAACTCGTAGTCTCCCAAAATGTCGGGTGGGTTGTTGTTGTGGAGGCTAAGCTGTATGTCGCCCTGACCCACGGCGTTGACATCCACGTTCAGCTGGTTGAAATCCATGGGCAGATGGAGGCTCATGCCGGGGGTGACACTCAGGTTCAGCTGCAAGTTGAAATTGCCGCCGCCAGATCTGGAGGGTCTGGTGATTGAGGTTCGGTTGATGGGGTCGTTGGAGATGAAGGTGATGAACTGGCTGTTCTCTGACACCTGCTTGGAGTTGTCTATGGGCACATGCAGGTTGCTTCCGTTGAGGGTGGCGGCAGAGGCGGTGATGCTGATAGCGTCGGCGGGGCCGCTGATGTGGCCGCTGGCAGAGGCCAGCAACCTGCCGTAGAAGCTATTGAACTCGTCCGGCTCTTTGTCCAACACAAGCATCCGTGACGTGTTGACCCCAAGGTCGAGTACGAATTTGCCTTCGTCCAGCGTGATGGTGCCGTTGGCCACCAGTGTGTTGTCCAGTTTGTCGTGGATGAGGAAGTTGTGCAACTTTAGCGAATTGTTGGCAATTTGGAATTGGTCGTAGAAGTAATAAGTGACCCCTGTGGGCGAGAGCTCCAACAGGCCGTCGTTGATGGTCAGTGTGCCGTCCACCACAGGGTGGGCGGTAGTGCCTCTCACCATCAGGTCGCCATCCAAGTTGCCGTCAATATTGGAGGAAAAATTCTTCACAAAGGGGCGGATAGTCTCCAGTGCCACATTCTCAATCCCTATGTCGAAGTCCATAGCGGGGTCTTTGCTGGCCATGTCGAGTGAGCCGTGCACTTCAATGGGATAATGGTTTGCCCCATCGCGGTAGTGCTCGGCCTGCATGTCTAGGTATATTTTGTTTTCCTCGGCAGCATAGTTGGATTTGATGCTGACGAGACCTGCCTCCTGACCGTTCACCACGCAGTGGTCAACCATCAGGTTGGCATCGAAGTAGGGTTTCTTGCTCAGCCCCCTCAGGTTGAGGTCGCCGCTCAGCTTGCCCTCCAGCTGCACCAGATGGCTGGGAATGAGCAGGCTGTCCAGATGGTCTAAAACAAACCCATTGAAGGAGGCCGTGACATAGTCGGTCTCTTTTTTCTCCATCATCACGTTTACGGCAATGGACTGTCCGAGTCCGTACACTCTGAGGTTGTCCACCTGCAGGCGTTGGCTGTTCACCCTGATGCCATCTTGGCATATGAGTGTCCATGGTTCGCCTGCGGCGTAGAAGGTGGGCTTGGTTATCATCAGTTTGTTGTCGGTCTCAGAGCTGTGGATGAAGAACTCCAGGTCGCCTTCGTTGTTCACCGTGGATGAGTTGTCGTCCCATTGGACTCCCAGCGTGCTGATGTATGAGCTGAGGATGGCGTTGACATTCATATTGTTGGTGAGGACCATATCGCCTGCCGAAAGGCTGTTGGCGCGGATGTTCATCTGGTAGTTCTCGCCCACGGCATTGCTGTTGAAACCTATGTCTTCGAGTTTTATGTTGCCCAGTTGCAGCATATCGGAGCGGAAAACGGCTTTCAGCACCTCACCATAGTTATAGCTGCCGTGGAAGGTGGTGCCGGCGGCGAGGGACACGCCGGGCACTATGTTCTGGAAAGAGTTGTTGACATCGTTCCACACAATGTCGAAGTCGAAATTGTCCAGATAGATTGGCGACATGTCGACCGAGTCGGCGTGGCGGTAGGGGTTGCTGTAAATGGGAATGTATCTGTTGCAGAAGTCCCTGACCACCAGTGGAATGTCTGCGTATTGGAAATAGCCTTTCAGCCTCATCATGGCCCAGTCGCTGTTGAGCGTGAAATCCTTTCTGCCTTGCTGGTTGGTGACGGTCACGTCCAGTTTGTTCAGCTCGAAGTTCCTTCTGCCCAGTGCCATGCGGGTGTCGCGTAGGGTGAGGGTGCCGTTGAGGTCGTCCAAGCTTTGGCCTGCAAGGCTGGTCTTGAGATGGGTGGAGACTTTGATGTTGGTGTCGGAGTGGAGCAGTTTCAGCCGGGTGAGGTCCGCCTGGTCCAGATAGAGGTCTGCGGTGGCCGATTTGTCCAGCAGGTTGAGGCTGGCCTCCATGTCCAGTCCTATCAGAGAGTCTTCCATCACTATGTCGGCATTGACCTTCTGTTTGGCTATGTCGGCCGAGAGGGTGGTGCGTTTGATATTGTTGCCGCGGAAATAGGTGTCGTATAGGCGCCCTTCCAATGAGGCATCCATCTTCTCTGGCTTGAGACTGGTGCCTAGGAAGGTGAGGTGGAGACCGGTGCGCGAGACCCATTCGTTGGGCAGGATGGACCGCAGCCCCAACGTGCGGGAGTCTAGATTGCCCATATAGACATAGTCGTGCACCAGCGAGTCGTATCGTATCGAAGCCTGAGCCTCTAGGTCGCCAATCATCGAGTTGAGGTTCACAAAGGCCTGGCAGTCGTTGGCTCCGCCTTGTAGCTGCGCGTCGATGTCGATCACTGCCATCTGCTTAATCAGTTGCGGTATGTGCATTTCGACGGGCTCGGGATGTTTCACCGAGGCGAGGTCTTCATAGTTGGTGTGGAGCCGGTTGACCGTCACGTCGAAAACGGTGTTCTTGATGTCGGGCAGCCCCTTCACGGTGCCGTTGACCAGGGCGTAGCTGCTCTGTCCGAAAGTCACGGCCATGTTGTCGGCGTGCAGGTCGGCAATGGTGCCGTAGGCGTGGCCCACGGCGGTCACGTTGGCGTTGATGCCCCAAAGTGTGGGCGCCCAGTAGGCAGCCTCGCAGAGGTTGGCCTCGGTGCCCTCTTTCAGTACCACGTTGTGCTTGACCGTGTTGCAGTAGTCCGCCATCTCCTCCCAGCCGTGATAGGTCAGCTCGGCATCCAGAAAGATGCGGCTGTCGCCTGTCTGTAGGTCGAGGTTGGTGGCGCGGATGACATGGGGCGACACCTCCACGTCGACCGAGAGGTCAACCACATGCAGGCCCGATGCCTCGGTGGTGCTGAGGCTCACCACGCGGCAGGTGACGCTGTCGTTGTCCACCCGCACTTTGCGTATGTCGCCCGTGGTGCCATAGTAGCGCATGTGGGGAATGCTCACTCCGTTGGGGTAGGTGGGCTGGTTGGGGATTTCCGGCAGGTCCTGTATGTAGTCCACGTTGTGCAGCCTCACCTGGCCCACCTCCACAATAAAGTGGCTGTCGCTGGCGGGCGTGGGAGGGGTATCGGTGGCAAAATAGTTGATGATGAAGTCCAGGTTGGTGCCGATATGTCCGTCGGGATATTTGATGGATTCAAAGTGGTAGCGGCCGTTGCGAACCGACACGCGGTCCAGCCTCAGGTGGTTGGCACTGTAGGGGAAATGCTTGAATCGGCAGGTGATGCGGTCGCCGAAGTAGATGGTGTCGTTGGTGGGCGAGATGAGTTCTATTTTGTCAAGTATGAGGTGGCTGAACGGACTGGCATGGAGGGCCCCGATGCGCACCTTGCCACCCCATTCTTTGGAAAAGTATCTGCCCGCCGCCGCCCCGAGAAAGGATTGTACCACGGTGGTGTTGAGCAAGGCAATCAGGATGTATACCCCCAGGAAAAAATATCCCACAGGCCTTCCAATTCTCCTGATGACAGTTGTTTTCTTCTCAGTTTTGTCCATTCGTGGAGTTTAATTGTAGTTATTTCAGCACTCTACCGTTAGTTTCAAACATTTTTAGATATTAGTAACGTTATATGCTATAAATTATTTTGTCCCACGGCCAATTTTTTTTGACCTCGGCCAGTCTCCCCGTAAGTGCCTTCGCGCCCACTTTCCGTTGGCTCGGAGGTTTGTTGGAGTGGCTCTTCCGTATCGTCTTCTTCAGCCCTGCCTTTCTTTCAGCAAGATTGGCCTTTTGGACTTTGTTTTCAAGGGGACTTGTTGGTCATAATTCGCCGATAGTTAGTTATATGACTACTATTGCTACACTTCTTTGCCATTATCCGTGGGCTTATTGAGCGAGGGGGTATTGACACGGTAGTAAGGATTGAAACACGGGGTTCCGTCTGGATTAAACTGATAGATTGTTAAGGCTGTACTGCGGACGCAAAAAAGTTTTTTTCTTTCATTCGAAAATAAATGTGTATATTTGCAACTTTAAAGTAGGCTGTTGCCGGGCAAGTCCGATGCTGGTCAGCGGAGTTGTATTTTGTTGGGCAATAGTGTATTATGTTTTATTAACGACAAAGAATCTGTAATATGAAACTAGACGGAAGACGCGAAAGCACCCATGTCGAAGACCGTAGAGGCATGTCGACTAAATCAAAAGCCGGGTTGGGTATCGGCGGTACCCTTATTGTAGTGGTTCTGGCACTCCTTTTTGGCGGCAACCCCTCGCAGGTTTTGCAGCAGGTGGCCGGCTCAAGCTCCCAGGTGGTCACCGAGAATACCAACCGCGAGTTCACCCCTGAGGAGCAAGAACTTGCCTCCTTTGCCAAGAAAGTTTTTGCGGGCACTGAAGATGTGTGGACATCCCTCTTTAAACAGATGGGTCGCACCTATGAGCCTCCCACACTCGTGCTTTATTCCGGAGCCGTCTCTTCGGGCTGCGGCAATGCCACCTCCGAGTCAGGGCCCTTCTATTGTTCGGCCGACCAGAAGGTTTATATCGACCTTGATTTCTTCATGACCATGAAACAACAGATTGGCGCCGACGGCGACTTCGCCTATGCCTATGTTATCGCCCACGAGGTCGGCCACCATGTGCAGTACCTCCTCGGCACTCTCGGCCAGGCCCATCAGAAGATGGCCCGTGTCGGTCAGGCCGAGTCAAACCAAATCAGTGTGCGTCTGGAACTTCAGGCCGATTTCTACGCCGGTGTTTGGGCCTACCACGACAACCAGATGTTCGGCTCGCTTGAAGAAGGCGACATACAGGAAGCCCTCGACGCGGCCTCCAAGATTGGCGACGACTACCTGCAAAAGAAGGCCCGCGGCTATGCTGTCCCCGAGTCCTTCAACCATGGCACCTCGGCCCAGCGCTACAAATGGCTTAGGAAGGGCCTCACCACGGGCGATGTGCGCAATGGTGACACCTTTTCGCCCGCCTATGCCAGTCTTTGATTTGCCACCTGCTTGAAAAAAAAACTTGCTATTTTGTCAAATCTTCGTATCTTTGCATTTTGAAATAATTGATAATAAAATCTAAATTTAATATCTAAAATGAAGAAAATCTTTGCTATCGCTTTGCTGCTTGCCGTCATGGGCAGCGCAATGGCCCAGACTGAAGGCACCAGAGAGTATGTTTCAGCATTGGTTACATTTAACGATACCACCATGCTGCCACTGGATTCTCTCAACAAGTATGGCGTTGTCATCCAAACCCGCTCCGGCCGCATGGCCACAGCCCTCATTGATGCCGCCAAATACCAGTCGTTCCTCAACGCCAACCTCGTGGAACGTGTTCAACCTTCTACCCGCGTCTACCTGCGCGACGAGCAGGTCAATGCTCAGCCTCAGCACGAGCATGCATGCTGCAAGGACCGCGAGAAGAACGTCCGTCAGAACCTCATCCCCCAGCAGGAAATTCTTGATGCCGATGCCGAGGGTTGGTATGTGGGTCTCCTCCTTGGCGGCTCCAGCCACCGTATGGGTGTTGAGTCTGCCCGTTGGGGCGGCATCTGGTACATGGGCCGTGGCATCAACCTCGAAGGCCGCGTGGGCTATCAGTTCAACCAGTGGTTTGGCATCCGTTCCGGTCTTGACCTGATTTCCAAGAACTACTACACCCGCCTCGACGTGGTTTACGCCGACGTAACCAACACCTATGCCACCACCTACAACAACCTCTACCTCCAGCTCCCCCTCATGGCCGATTTCTCTATCGGTGGTGAGGCCTGCCGCATCAACTTCATGTTCGGCGGCTATGCCGGCTACTGGCTGTCGCAGTGGCGTCATGGCTATGTCTATGTGGCCAACGACCCCCGTCCCTTCACCGGCGATGCCTACTCCTTCATCAAGGATTCCGATCGTCGTTTCGATGCCGGTCTGGCTGGCGGCATTGGACTCTCCCTCCGCGTGGCTCCCGATTGGATGCTCCATTTCGAGGGCGACTACTACCACGGTCTTGTCAGCACCGCTAAGGACTATAAGACCTACAACCGCACCTGGACCTTTGGCCTCGGTGTCACCTACCATTTTTAATGTCACCACGGAAGTAATAGGATTCACCCATATTTGCTTCAGTAAAATTTGTTCATAGTTTTTTTTTTTAGGGTGGCGGCTCTGAGTCGCTGCCCTTTTTTACCATCTCATCATGAACCCTGTTGAAGACATCACCCTGCGTGTGGAGCAGCCCTCCTTTCCCGATTTCCTCAATCGCCGCCCTGCCGAGAGCCACAAAGGCACTTATGGCCATGCCCTTCTCATTGCTGGCAGCTATGGCAAGATGGGGGCCGCCGTACTGGCCGCCCGCGCCTGCCTGCGCACCGGCGTGGGGCTGCTCACCGTCCATGTGCCCCGCAGGGGAGTGGACATCATGCAGACCGCCGTCCCCGAGGCCATGGTTTCCATCGACGACAATGACACCCATTGGACCCACTGTTTTGTTCCGGAAGACCTCCAACGCTATGATGCCGTCGCTGTCGGCCCAGGCTTGGGCACCGACAGTCCTGAACAACTCTGTGCCCTCTTCAAGGCTTTTCCAGACAAGCCCCTCATCTTGGATGCCGATGCCCTCAACATGCTCTCGCAAATGAAAGACCGTCTCAGCCTCCTCACCCGTCAGGCGGCCACGGTCCTCACGCCCCATGCCAAGGAGTTTGAACGCCTTTTTGGCCGCTACGAGAGCCCCGCTGGCCGCCAGCAGGCACAGCGCTGCCTCAGCCGCCAAACGGGGGCTGTAATTGTCTATAAGGGCCACCACACCCAAACCACCGGTAGGGGAGGGGAGATGTACGTCAACACCACTGGCAACCCCGGCATGGCCACTGCTGGCAGTGGCGATGTCCTGACGGGTATTTTGCTTGCTATTTTTGCGCAAAATAAACAGAATCAGATAAATGCAGAAGGATGCACCACCTTGGGGGTCTGGATGCATGGCAAATCTGCCGATTTTGCCCTCCAAAACCAGTCACAATGTAGCCTTGTAGCAGGGGACATCATAAAAAATTTACAGTATGTAACTCGCTGAAAACGTTTAATATGAATAAGTGCTGAAAAACTTTTTTCAAAAAAAATTTGGCTGATTGAAAAAAAGTGTGTATTTTTGCAACCGCTTTCGAGGGAGAAAGCAACAACAAAACCTTCCTCAATAGCTCAGTTGGTTAGAGCACCTGACTGTTAATCAGGGGGCCGTTGGTTCAAGCCCATCCTGAAGCGCCAAAGAAAGAGTCCTGTAAGTCAATGACTTACGGGACTTTTCTTTTTCTCACATTTCAAAGTTGCACCCATTTTGCACCCAATTTCGGTCACTTTATGGGACTTACACCCACTCCTTTGCAGAATTAACATTCTGGAATCC
>DFDY01000180.1:4940-5082 GCA_002368955.1 Bacteroidales bacterium UBA3816 | reverse complement strand
AGGTCTTCTCCACAAACTTGCCCTCCTCATAGAGTTTCTTGAAAAACTCGGCTGCCGTCTGGTGGTGTTCGGGGCTGGAGGTGCGGCTGTATATGTCAAAAGAAATGCCCAGTTCCTTGAAAGACTCCTTGATAATGCCGTG
>DFDY01000180.1:0-4818 GCA_002368955.1 Bacteroidales bacterium UBA3816 | reverse complement strand
TGCTCGTCGCTGCCACCGATGAACATCACCTCCTCGCCTTGGCTGCGGAGATAACGGACATAGACATCAGCCGGTACATACACGCCAGCCAGATGGCCAATATGCACTGGGCCGTTGGCGTAGGGCAGCGCCGACGTTACGGTATAACGCTTGAATTGTTTGTCTTTTTCGCTATAAATCATTGTATGTATGTGTATTCACGTTCTGCATCGCCACTTACGCGAGTGGGATATTTCTTGTCATTGTACTGGTATAGATATTCGGTATAGTCGTCCATCGGATTGTTGAGCAAATCCATGCTCTGGCCCATCATCGAAACCTTCACAGAAACTGCACCTTTATTGGTCTGTGTGAGGATGTTGTTCAGCGATAGGTTCTCCGGCGAGACCATCATTCCCCAGTTGCAGAACATGGGGTTGTAATTGGTGTCATAGGTCGAGGAGATGGTATCGTTCAGGGCCAGAGTCAGTGGCAGACCGCCATTATAAGTCATAGCCATCTGGATGATGGGGAGATACTCTTCAGGGATGGGCAGAAACTGCTGCACCAAGTTGAGGTCGTTGGTGTCGAGGGTCAGCGTAACGCTGGCTTGCAGCATCAGGTTGGCGACATTCTCACCAGCCCACTCAAGGTTGGCAGTAACCACCTTCTCGCCGACCGAGAATTTGGTGCCTTTGGCATGGGCAATCTTGGCCATCGCTATCATCGACTCGGCTGCCGGGCGGCCCAGCAGTTTCTCAAAGCTGGAGTCGAAGCCCAACAAATCGCCCGCCAACGAGAGCAGGAAAGAGTCTTCAATCGTGACATCCGCGCTGCTGATCTTTCCGGCGGCATTGTGGGTGAAAAGCATCGTCAGGGCCTTGACCCCGTCATAGTAGATTTCGCACGACTGGAAGGCATTGCTGCCGTCATAGTAGTAGCGTATCTCCTCGGCACGGTCGCCTGCGGTAGTCACCTTGGAGATATAGTTGCCCGAATAGTTGTAGGTAACGTTCTCGCCATTGGTGGCCACAATCTGGTCTAGGTTGTCGCCCACCCAATTCCATTGCTGGGTTAGCTCACCGTCCTCGCTCACCGTGGCAATCTTCAGCGTTGGATGATAGATGCCTTCGGCGTAAACCGGAACGGGATTCTCTTCGGCAATAGGGTCAATTTTATCTTTCTTGCAAGAGACAGCACCCACCATCAGGGCAAGTGCACACAGTGAAATAGCAATCTTTTTCATATCCTTTTATTGTGTTTAAATTATGTTTGGCTGTTAAATGCATCAGATAGCCTTCTTGGCCGTGGTGGTGCGCTTGGGGGCTGACTTGGCCTGAGTGCTGGCCTTAGGAGCCACATTCTTGGGGGCGGCAGTCTTCTTGGGGGCGGCGGGTTTCTGGGCCACAGGCTTCTCGGCCGGGGTCTCTTCTTTGCCTTCCTCTTTCTTGTCGTCCTCACTGGGGGTCAGCTTGCCGGCATTCAGCAGAATGTTGTACCAGGTGAAGAGTTTCTTGGCATCGGAGGCATGGACGCGCTCGGTGTCGTAGTCGGGCAGAACCTTGCCCAGCAACTCAAAGAGGGTGGTGCTGTCGGCCTTCTTGGGGTCAAAATCGGTGGGCTTGGCCTCCAGCAACTTGTATATGTTCTCAAAAATTTCCTCCAAGGGCTTCTCATCGTCGGTGGTGTACATGCGTATTTCGCTCAGCTGGCTGATGTTGCTGGTGGCGAAAACAGGAAATTTGGCGTTGGTAACAAGATTCTTAACAATAGCACCATTCTTAGTGCGGGATACCAATTCATTCAAATCGGGTTTGCCGGAAACGGCTAAAATGTTTGAAAGATCCATTGTTCTAAAATTAGATATTTGTGTGTATTAAATTTCAAAAATAATAAAACGCAAAAAGCATCATTTAAGTATATCGTCCCTTAAAAAAAATCTCCCAAGAGAAACAAAGTGCTTCTGTGACAGTCTTGCCAAAGGGATGTACTATCAGCCTGCCGCCTTGTGATAGACCACAAGCCCAGCCATGGGATCACCCATCGTCTTACCCAGGGTAATGCCACGGTGCTCGGCTGCCTGCGACAAGGGATAGGCAA
Organism: Bacteroidales bacterium UBA3816; assembly: GCA_002368955.1. Classification (GTDB taxonomy): domain Bacteria; phylum Bacteroidota; class Bacteroidia; order Bacteroidales; family P3; genus Colimorpha. Next base: position 2,739 of record DFDY01000180.1, on the reverse strand, counting down.
ACGACTGAGTGATGCCCCCCACCAGATGTAAGGGTCTACCTTGGGGGCCGCCAAAGGACTCCAGTTGGTCGAAGAAGCTGCCAAAACAGTCTTCCAGCACCGCAGCCACATAAGGCTCTCGCTGGTGTTCGGCGGCAAAGGTGGCCAACGAGGCCAAGAACCGGTTGGGGTTGGGCTGGCTGTAGAGGCGGTCGATAAACTGATCGGTAGTCATTGGATAAGTATCATGGAACATGATACTTATATATCGTGGCATATATTCTTCCAGATAGTCTTTCAACAGCCTCCTGCCGATGTGGTTGCCTGAGCCTTCATCGCCCAAGATGAAACCCGTCGAGACCCGCTGGCGTGTGATGGACTGGCCGTCGTAGAAACAGAGGTTGCTGCCCGTGCCTAAAATACCCACCCAGCCATGGTCGTAGCCACAGGTGGCACGGCAGGCACCCAGCAGGTCGCCTTCGACCTGTACCGCTCCCACCTCATTGCCCAAAGCCTCTCTCATCAGCTGCGCCACACGGGCCTTTGCCTCCAGCGTTCCACAGCCTGCCCCATAAAAATGAAGTGCCTCCACCCTGCCCTGCAAGGGCATTTGTTCCATCACCGAAGCCAAGGTGGCTGCAAAGGTTTCGTCGTCGGTAAGTCTGGGATTGAGCCCCTCTGTCAACAACTCATGCATCCCGTCCTTGGCCAGACAGGCCCAGTGGGTCTTAGTGCTTCCGCTATCGGCTATCAAAATCATATAATGCCTATGATGTCGTTGATATCCTCAATCTTATGTCGCTGGCAGTAGTCTTCCAGCCCTTCCACAATCTTCACCGTCACGGTGGGGTCCATGAAGTTGGCCGTGCCCACCTGTATGGCCTTGGCACCAGCCATAAGGAATTCGAGGGCATCGGACGCTGAGGCAATGCCGCCCAAGCCCACCACGGGAATTTGCACCGCATGGGCCACCTGCCACACCATGCGCACCGCCACCGGCTTGACACAGGGGCCGCTCAGGCCGCCTGTGATGGTGCTGAGATAGGGCCGCTGGCGCTCCACATCGATGGCCATACCCAGCAGGGTATTGATCAGCGACACACTGTCGGCTCCGGCTCCTTCCACGGCCTTGGCAATCTCCACCACGCTGGTCACGTTGGGGGTGAGCTTCACTATGAGGGTCTTGTGGTAGACCTTGCGCACGGCTTCCACCACCTGCGCCGCCATGTCGGGTTTGGTGCCGAAGCCCATGCCGCCCTTCTTCACGTTGGGACAGCTGATGTTCAACTCGATGCCGGGGATATTCTCCAACTCGTCAATCTGCTCGGCCACACTGCAGTACTCCTCAATGGAGGAGCCACTGACATTAACCAGTTTGTTGGTCTTTATATCTTTGATGCGGGGATAGACCTCCCTGCAGAAGGTCGCCACGCCCACATTCTGCAATCCCACGGAATTGAGCATGCCCATGGGGGTCTCGGCCATGCGCGGATAGGGGTTGCCCTGCCGGCGCTCACCGGTGGTGCCCTTGACGATGATACCTCCCAGGCGCGAGAGGTCGATAAAGTCGGCAAACTCCTCGCCGTAGCCGAAGGTGCCCGAGGCAGTCATCACGGGATTCTTCAGCGTGATATTGTGTATCTTAGTTTCTAATTTTGCCATAGTTGCTTGTCTTTTCTGATAAATAATGCGGGCGGATTATTCCAGACCCATCCACTTCTTGAGCCGAAGGGCATCAAACACTGGGCCCTCCTTGCACACGCATTTATGTCCCTCATCGGTGTCGGTCACACAGCAGAGGCAGGCCCCAATGCCGCAGGCCATCATGTTCTCCAACGACACCTCGCAGCCAATGCCCTTCTCCACCGCATAGCGTCCCACGGCCTTCATCATCGGGGTGGGGCCGCAGGTGCATATGTGGTCGTAGGGGGCGACAAACTGCGAGTGCTGCGTCACCATTCCCTTCTCGCCCAGGCTACCGTCCTCAGTGGCTATCAGCAGCTGACCGTAAGACTCAAAGGCCTCGCGCACAGGGATGAGCTCCTTGGTGCGACCACCCAGCAGGATGGTGGGGCGGACGCCCTTGGCATGATAGCACTTAGCCAGATGCAGCAGCGGAGCAATGCCAGCACCGCCGCCAACCAGCAGCGGGTGCTGTCCCTCGACGGCAAAGCCATGGCCCAAGGGATAGATAAGGTTCAGCCGGTCGCCCTCCTGCAGCTGGGCCAGCTGGCGGGTGCCTTTGCCCACAATCTGGACGAGCAGCGTGAGGGTGTTCTCCTCGGGGTCGACATCGTGGATAGAGATAGGTCGACGGAGCATCACGTCGCGGTTACCCTGCACCTCCACCTCCACAAACTGCCCGGCAGCAATGGGGGGCAGCTGGTCGGGGTGGCGCAGCGTGAGGGCGAAGTAATGGTCGCCTAACTGTTTGCGACTGACAATAGTAAAGTCGGTTATATGTTTCATTCTCAATAGGTGTTATCTTATTTTCAAACTGCAAAGATACAAACATTTTTGCAATTAACCACATATTTTCTCAACCCCGACACTGCCATGCCGAGTTTCATACCGCAATTGGATAGTAAATGTTTCAACATGAAAAAAAAGGAAGTCAAGTCCATATGCTAAATAGACTGGCTCTATTTTAATCTATGACTGATTTTCTGACAACTTCGAAGATACTATATTATCTACCAAATTTTTTTTCATTTTTTTTTGTAGTCATTTAGAAACAATACGTTATATCCACGATTTTTG
>DFDY01000049.1 GCA_002368955.1 Bacteroidales bacterium UBA3816 | reverse complement strand
TAATTAATATAATTACTTTATTATTATTCTTCATCAGTTCAAGCGTTTCGTAAAACCGATCGCGCGAGGGGACATCCATCCAGGCCGTGGGCTCATCAAAGATAAGCACAGGCGCATCGCTGTAAAGCTGACGAGCCAAGGCAATGCGTTGCCACTGCCCCATGCTCAGTTCCTCGCCGCCATCAAACATACGCCCAAGCGGGGTCTGGTAGCCTTTTGGCAGACGTTCAATAATCTTGTCGGCACCCGCCAGCCGTGCCACATAGCGCACACGGTCGGAATTAGGATTCTCTATGTCGCCAAAGGCGATATTCTCTTCTGCCGTACAGTAAAAGCGCACATAATCTTGGAAAATGGCCCCAATGCCATGGCGCAGTCCCTGCAGGTCATACTCTCGGACATCCACCCCGTCCACCAGCACCGCTCCCTCGTCAGTGTCATAGAGACGCAGCAGCAGTTTCAACAGGGTGGTCTTGCCAAAACCGTTCTCGCCCTCAATCTGTGTCACCTCACCGGCACGTGCCGTCAAGTTGAAATGTTTCAGCACGTCGCGTTCCATCTTGGGATAGCGGAACGTTATGTCGCGGAACTCCACCGTATGCACCTCTTTGGGAAACGGTTTTGCGTTCGGGGGCGACACTATGGTGGGTTCCAGATCCAAGAACTCAAACAGGTTGCCCACAAATAAGCGATTGTCATACAGACCCGAGATGGCCGCCACCAGGGTGTTCAGCGATGCCTGTCCACGGCGGAAAGCCTCAAAGAGCATCACAAAGGCACCCACCGTAATGACCCCGCTGGTGGCACTCCGAATAAGGAACAGCGTCACCAAGAAGAGGGCAGCCGTCTCCACCAGAGCGCAGATAGAATCATACATGGCAATACGGCGCGAGATGCGCAGCAGTGCCACCACCAGTTCCTTCCTTATTATCACAAAACGGCTGCGGAAATAGGAGGCCAGCCCAAAGGTACGCATCTCCTTGGCATAGTCACGTCCTCCCAACAAGGTTGTATAGTAATAGGTACGGCGGTAATTTTGCGTGTTTTCTCGACGGAAGGCATAGATCTGTCGCGACTTGATGATGCGGACCACAAACGAGGGGAACACCGCCACCACCATCACCACGATAATCCACGGAGACGCGGTTGTGAGCATCACAACTATACCCGATATAGTCAGCAGTGCCCCAAAGAGGTTCATAAACCCATTCAACACCTGCAGGGGCCTGTAGGAAGCCTCCTGCTGGGCGCGGTGATATGTGTCGTGATATTCGGGATTGTCGAAATAAGACATATCCAATCGTGCCGACTGCCGTTGCATGCGGTCGCTCAAATAGTCCACCAGCCGCTGCGACATAATATCGTTATTCACAGTGCTCAGCACGTTCACTAGCCGGTTCAGCAGAAACAGCAGGCTGAAGATGACCAACAGCATATATGGGCTAAATTCATGTCCCAGAATAACCTGCTGCTCCCCGTTTGTCACAGAGTCAACCAGAAACTTTAGGACATAGAGGCTGACCAACGGCAGCACACTCTGCACAAACACATAGAAAATGCGCAGCCAAAAGGACTTCGGCCGACACATTCTTATCATATTTAGGGCTTTGAAGAGCTGTTTCATAGAAAAATAATTTTATTTACCACTTTGCGCCCGAGAGCCTCATTGATTTTTTCGGCCAGAGAAGAGCGTTTATAAAAGAGTTCCTGCTTCAGTGCCGCCGAAGCTATCGAAAGGGAGAGCGTCCCTTTGGCAAAACGAACCGTCGGCGTCAGCCGATTGATGAAATCGCCCACCACTCGACGGTAGGCACTTTTCACCTCAATCTCGTTGGCTGTTTCGTCCATGTCCAACCTGTGATAGGCCTTGCGGAGGAGTTCCTGTAATGTATGTTCATTACTATACATGGCTGCCGAGGTTATTGTCCATAGGAGTAAGTGTTCCGGGGGTGACTGTAAAAAGAGCGTGTTCCACCTGTGGTATTTGGGCAAAAATATTCTCCACCCGTCCCGGTTGGGTGTCGGTGAGGAAGACCTGTCCGAATCGGTCGGACCCTACCAAATGTATCAACTGGGTGACGCGCATCATATCCAGTTTGTCGAAAATGTCATCAAGCAGAAGTATCGGTTTCTGGCCGCAACGCCGATAGATATACTCAAACTGTGCCAACTTGAGGGCTAAGACGAAAGTCTTCTGCTGCCCCTGCGAGCCGAATTTCTTGATATTGAAGTCACCGATGGCCAGTTCCAAGTCGTCCTTGTGCGGCCCAACCGTAGTGTAGAGGGCATATTTGTCATTCTGACGGGCTTCCTGCAGTTGTTGCTCTAACGGTATTTCCGAGCGACTGACATAGCCCAGCACCGCCGCCTCTTGGCTGTTCGTAATCCACGAATAGTAGTCGGCAAAGAGTGGGCGGAAATCATCCAGAAACTCTTTGCGCCCCTGATAGAGCACCTGCCCATGGCGCACAAGCTGCTCGTCCCAAATGGCAATCGACGGCTCATCCCACTGGCGGTCTTCATAGAACTGTTTGAGCAGTCGGTTGCGCTGGTCCAAGGCCTTCTGATACTGAAGCAGGTGGTCCAAATAGCCTTTGTCGGTCTGTGAGATAACGCCGTCCACAAACTTGCGGCGCAGCTCGCTGCCGCCCATAATGATATTCTGGTCCACCGGTGAGATGATGACCAGCGGAATCCTGCCAATATGTTCGCCAAAGGTCTTGTATGATTTCTTGTTCCAGCGGACCTGTTTCGGCTGTCCTTTCTTTTGGATACAGGAGACCGTCACTTGGTCCTGTTCGAACCGATAGCTGCCATGAATAGCAAAGAAGTCTTCGCCCTGACGGATGTTTTGCGAATCTATGGAGTTGAAGAAACTCTTGCAGAAAGAGAGATAATAGACAGCGTCCAAAAGATTGGTCTTGCCAACGCCGTTATTGCCCACCAGACAGTTGATATTGGAGCAGAAATCCACATCCAACTCGGCATAGGTCTTGAAATTTGTGAGTTTGAAATTCGTCAGGTACATAGCAGCTTAGTTTTGCGAGTTTTCAATAGCGCGCCCCACCGCCTCCATCAGCCACCGAGGTGTGCTGGTGGCTCCGGTGATGCCGACGCGCTCCACCTGTCCGAACCAATCATATTGCAGTTCGTCGACATTGGAAATCAAACGGGTATTGGGTTGGACGTTCTTGCAGTATTCATAGAGATAATGACCGTTGGAGCTGCCTTTGCCACTAACGAAGAGGACGATATCGACACTTCGGGCAAACTCTTCCAGTTCCATAGCCCTGTTGGCCACACGGTTACAAATAGTGTTGTAGGCCACGAACTGGTTGTCGCCAACATGACCGTGAGCAAGAATTATTTTGGATTCAATATTATTTATCAATTGAGAAAAGTCCTCCTTACTCTTGGTGGTCTGGGAATAGAGACGGATAGGTCGGGCAAAGTCTATGGCATCGAGGTCGTCAGGGCTGCTCACCACAATGGCGGTGTTGTCGGTTTGGCCACAAAGCCCAATCACTTCGGCGTGGCCGGGCTTGCCAAAGATGACCACCTGACCGGCGGGCGAAAGCCGGCGCATTTCGTCATAGCCCTTGCGAATGCGCTGTTGCAGGGCCAGCACAATGGGACAAGTGGCATCAATGAGACTGATGCCGAGTTCCTCAGCCTGCCGATAAGTTGAGGGTGGTTCTCCGTGGGCCCGAATTAGCACACGCTCTCCTTTGAGGGAGGCAAGCTGGCCATGATCTATCACCAGCAAGCCCTTTTGGGTCAGCCGCTGCACCTCGGCATTGTTGTGCACAATGTCACCCAGGCAATAGAGCCTTTTGCTGTGCGAAAGCTGCTCCTCTGCGGTGCCAATGGCGTTCACCACTCCAAAACAAAAACCTGCTTTATCGTCAATCTTTATCTGCATCGGGGGTCTAATCAATTTTATATCAACTGAGACATTGGTTCTCCACACTGGAAGACTCCAGCACCTCGTCGTACTCTTCTGGGGTGAGGTCGTTGAAGAAGAAATAAACGGGATTCACCTTGTTGCCATTCTGAATCACCTCATAGTGAAGATGGTAACCCGAAGCCAACCCTGTGCGCCCCACCTTGCCAATCATGTCGCCGCGCCTCACACGCTGTCCTGGTGTGACGGTGACCTCGGAGAGATGACCGTAAAGAGTCTGGAAGCCATAGCCATGGTTGAGCAGCACGGCCACTCCATAGCCACCCATATTGCCACCTCGGCCAGCCAACTGCACCGTGCCGTTGCCCGTGGCATAGACCGGGGTACCCGGTTGGGCCGTAAGGTCGATACCGGTGTGCATGCGGCGGTAATGCAGTATGGGGTGGTAGCGCATCCCAAAGCCCGACACAATTTTGCACTGACTCTTGCGGATAGGCATAATGGCAGGCATGGTGGCCATGCGCTGTTCCTTGGTGCCGGCCATCTTGTAGATTTCGTCCAAAGAGACCGACTGGGCGTAGAGCCGCTGCTCAAGAGAGTCGACTCGTAGTTTGGTACTGATAATCAGACGGCTGCTTTGGCGACCTTCCAACTTGCTATAGTCCTGTGGCACCGGTCGGCGCTTCCCCTCGCTCACAGGCGAAGCGCCAAAGATGGTGCGGTAGACGGCACTGTCGCGTTCTTCAATGTCGGCCAACACACGGTTGCAACGTTCAACGCTCTGGTTCAAGGCCGTAAACGCCCTTCGGTACTGACTTATATCGCCCTCCAGCATGCGCTCGCGGGGCGACTCGATGAGGCTGAAAGCAACTACAGAGAACACAACCCCCAGCACTATGCCCAACAAAACGGTAGTAGAAATACGCTTCAGCCGGTCACGAAAGGTGACCTCCACCTTCTCATAGGAGAGGGTGTGGGGATTGAAGCGGTAGGTGTATTTCTTCTTCATTCCGTTGGGCAAAGGAGTCTATTGTATTTTTTTGTATTCGTTGAGTGCTGTCACAAAGTGCTTCAGGGCTTTCATGTCGCGTGCATAGAAACGAGTCTTTATTTCAGGAATGTAAAGCTCGCCTACCACACGTTCGCGCAACTTGTTTTCCTTCTCCATTTCATTGTTGGCCACGGTGTCCTTGCTCACCAGCAGACCGCTTCCAAAGTCGTCATAGTTGCGGCTATGGCTATAGTGGCGGGTCGAAGAAGTCGAAGAAGTATCGTCGTCGGCATAGCTGGAGAGAACCATCGAGGAAATCATTTCGTAAGGCACCTCGCGAAACAAGAATGTAAGATCGTTCAAGTCATATAAGTCAAAATCAACTGCATCGCGCGACACAATCAGAAAGTCGGGATAGAGAAACATGCGCTGTCCGATACTGTCTCGCATCAGGGGGGTCATCAGTGGGGCCTGGATGAAGTCGAAGATGCCCATGTCGAAATAGACCTGCGACAGGCCGCTTTCCAGTTTATCGTAGGCCTCACGCGAATGCCATATGCGGTGGCTTGCTGCCAGTTCGGTAAACGGAAGGACCACATCGGCAAAGTGGTTGTAGCGCTCATCGCTACACATGTTGGTCACATTCAGCTGAATGTCGCGCACGTCATGTCCCAAACGGGCTATACGAGACTTGTAGTTGCTAACCACATGGCTCTGATAAGAGGTCAGATGGTGCCGACGGTGCCCAAATTCCTTAATGCCCTCGATGATACGCTCGCCCAGCTCCGCCTCTTTGGCCAAAGGCAATACGTTCACATATGCCTCCAACACTTTGGCCTTGATTTCATTCTTGGTCATTCTGAGAGCCTTGTTGGCTCGCTCAATCTCAAGGTCAAAGTCAAACTCTTCTCCACGGACCATATTTATATATTTGGGTTCTAGTTTCAACCGCTCTGCCTTGCAATAATTCTTGTAGGCATGGCTAGAACTATTGCGTATAAAGAAACCAGTACCGGGGGTGCCGGTCTCAACATATTGGCCCGACTTGTAAGACGACTCATAATGTCCCCGAATGCCAAAAAGCGTGGGTGTGTAGTGGTTGGAGACCCATACTTTCAAACCTTTGGCAACGGTCATACGTTTTTTAGGTAAGAGTTTCATGTTGGTTTAATTTTATTTAGTTTATCTATTCGTTTTTCTTTAACCGTGGATGGCGCAGCCATAGGCAGCCTCAATGGCCTCCATGACGGCCTCGCTCATGGTAGGATGGGGATGGACGGCGCCCACCACCTGTTTGGCGGTCAGACCGTTCTCGCGGGCAGTGACTATGCCGGCTATCATCTCGGTGACGTTATCGCCGCACATGTGGCAGCCCAAGATTTCGTCGGTGTTCTTGTCGATAATCATCTTCACAAAACCGTCGGTGTTGCCGGCCGCGGTGGCCTTGCCGCTGGCTTTGAAGAAGAATTTGCCCACCAAGATTTCTTTGCCGGCCTCGACGGCTTTCTTCTCGGTCAGACCCACGCTGGCCACCTCGGGGGTGACATAGGTGCAGCCCGGGATATTGCTGTAGTTGACCAGCTTGGGCTGATGTCCGGCAATATGTTCGACGCAGCAGATGGCTTCGGCACTGGCCACATGGGCGAGGGCCGGTCCGTGCACCACATCGCCTATGGCGTAGTAGCCCGGCACGTTGGTCTGGTAGTAGTCGTCCACCACAATCTTGGTGCGTTCCACTTGGATGCCGGTCTCCTCCAGACCCAAGTTCTCCAGATTGGTGATGACGCCCACGGCACTCAGCACCACATCGCAGTCCACCTTCACCTCGGCGTTTTTCTTCATATCCTTGATGGTCACATGGCACACATCGCCCTCTACCTCCACTTTGTCCACACTGGCGTTGGCCATCACCTTCATGCCCATCTTGCGGAAACTGCGGCTGATTTGGGCTGCGGTGTCCTCATCCTCGTTGGGCAGAATCTGGGGCATGAACTCTACCAGAGTCACCTGTACGCCAATGCTCTGATAGAAGAAGGCAAACTCGCTGCCAATGGCACCGCTGCCGCAGACGACCATGCTCTTGGGCTTGAAGGGCAGCGTCAGGGCCTCACGATAGCCAATGATGTGCTTGCCGTCCTGGGGCATGCTGGGCATCACCTTGCTGCGTGCACCGGTGGCAATGACGATATGTTTGGCTTCATATTCGGTAACATGCCCTTCGGCATCAGTCACCTCCACCTTGTGGTCGGGTTTCACCTTGCCGGTGCCCAGAAGCACGTCTACGTTATTCTTCTTCAGCAGGAACTGCACGCCCTTGCTCATGGTGTCGGCCACACCACGGCTACGCTGCACCATGGCAGCAAGGTCGGCCTCTACCGGCTGTGCGGCCACACCGTAGTTGGCAGCATGGGAGATGTAGTTGAACACCTGCGCACTCTTCAGCAGGGCCTTGGTGGGGATACAGCCCCAATTCAAACAAATGCCGCCGAGATTTTCACGTTCTACAACGGCTGCCTTCATTCCCAATTGCGAAGCCTTGACGGCTGCCACGTAGCCACCGGGGCCACTTCCGATAACGATAAGGTCGTAGTTCATATCTTTCTGTATTAATATATTATTTATTCATTACTATATTTTTGTCCTCAAAACAATTTTGCAAAAATACGATTTTTTTTCAATATATGAATACTAAAAACTGAAAAAAAAGATGGCTAGGAGCGCATTACTCACAATGATCCTCACCATTTTACCTCATCTCACTCTCACTTGCCAGCCACAATCCATCAAGTTCCCCTTCACTTCCGATCCGCTAGAATAACGGGGCGGAAATGTGAAAGAAACGAATAAGAAACGACGCAATAGACTTGTATTTAAACGCTTAACAACTACCCAAAACTCACCAAACACACCTATGACGTAGCGGTTTATAAAGCCAAGACTCAATGCGGGGTAAACGAAAGATGCGGCATGGCGAATGGTGCCGCGACGGCTGACACAACAGGCCTACAAAACTGTTTCAATATAGGCAATAGATAGGTCATTAAAAATTATTTCGTCTGAACCACAAAAAAAGCGTATCTTTGCAAATCACTTTAGTATATGCCTCGCATGTATAGGAAACTCGTCATAGTGCTACTGCTCTTCTCAACGTTCTGTGCTGAGGCTCAGAGCATAAGGCTGACCAACCATCAAGCCCCAACCGCCCTATACATCGATGCCGAACGGATTTATAATTTCAATCTTTATGAGCGTTCGCGGTTGGAATTGGACCTCACATGGGTGGTGCCGAATGAATCCTGCCCCAACGCTAAGTATTTTTTGGGTCAGTGGACCCTCAACGGTTACGGTGCCTATGGCTTTGGCGACAAAGACTTCAAATTTGGCGGCAGCGCCCAGCTCCGTCTTCCCAACAAAAGCCAGACACGTATAGCATTCCTCGCATTCAAAGATCTTGAGCGGGCAGCCTCCCGCCGGCTCTCGCCCTACCGAATGCTTTCCCCTTCGGCCAACACAGGCTACGTCTCTTCGCGCTATGTTGGCGTCAAGGGAGCCGAGCTGTGGCTCAGTTCCACGCCCACTAGAGGTTTCTCCTATACCGTCAGGGCCCGGCAAACGTGGGAAGACTATCGTTTCGATGCCTCCGGCCTCCTCTACCCCACCCTTCACCCCGAGCAGCAGACCCCTGTCAGAATGTTCTCAGAACTCACCGCTCAATTGCGCTGGACCTTTGGGCTCACCGCCGATGCCCGCGTAGGGCACGTGGCCGACACCGCCCTCGCTTATTACTTTCGTGCTCTTGTGCAGTACAAGGCCTCTTTTGACAAATACGGCCTTGCCCTCTTCTCCCAGCTAGGCTTTGCCACCCTCGGCACCCCCTACAGCCGCCTGTTCGATGTCTCCGGCACTTCTAACGCCACCTATTTCTTCAAAAACACCTTTTTGACCGTTGCGCCAAACACGTTCACGGCCAACATCTTTGCCCATGTCTGCCTCAACTATACCGCACCTCTGCCCCTGTGGCAGACGGATTGGTCCGCGCCCCACCCGTTCATTCAGGTCAATGCGCTGTGGGGGCACCTTTTCGGGCAGGACTCCGACGGATGGCGCCAGTGGGAAGGGCTTCCGCTACGGTCGCCCTACATGGGCATTGTGGAGCCTGCCACGGGTTTCAACGGGCTGCTGCACTGGGGATTGCTAGACATGGGCTTCGGAGTGGCCTACCGCATCTGTCCCCAATCGGCCTCCTATTTCAGCGAAGACCCTACAAAGAATTTCGCCTTTACCATCGTGGCAGATTTAATTCTTGACAAATACAACAAATGACACAATTCAGCTTGACATGAAAAAAACAGTGATACTCCCGCTTCTCTTTGCACTGCTGCCAATGCTGCAGGCGCAGCGGTATGAGATGGCTTTCCAGCTGCCCGGGGCCACCGACAGCATGCTTTATCTCGGGCAACATTACCGCGACAAGTTCATCACCCTCGACAGCGCGGTGCGCTCAAGTGACAACACCTATAAATTTGTTGGCAAACACAAGTTTGAGACGGGTATGTACGCCATTTTCAACAAGGCTGCCAGCAAGGCCCTCTTCGAGTTCACCATCGACGGAAGCCAGCGTTTCAGCGTCCGCACCAACCAGGCTTTCGAAGTGGAAGAGCCAGAGAAAGACATCACCGGGTCGCGGGCCATGCAGCTGATGTACTCCTACATGAAACGCCTCAACCAGGCCAACCGCCAGGCCAAAGATATAGAGCAGCGCAAGAAATCGTCTGATGCTAAAGCAAAGGCTCAAGCCGAAGAGGATATGGACTTGCTTAACAATGAAATGAGGGAATACGAAAACACCACCCTCAGTGCCAACCGCAAGTACCGTTTCTTTCAGTTGCTGGACATGTTCCGAGGCCCAGATGTGCCCAACGAGATCGAGGACAAGGCTTTTTACTACCGCACCCATTACTGGGACGGCGTGAACTTTGCCGACCACTCCCTGGTGCACACGCCCGACCTCTTCAAGAAGATGAACTACTACTTCTTCGGGGTGCTTTACCAGGCCGATTATGACACCATATGCAAGTATGCCGACATGGTTCTGCATAAGATTGAGGGAGACACTCTTATGATGCGTTACTTCATGGACTTCATTATGCCTCGCTACTATCGTTCCACCAAGAATATCGGCTGGGACGCAGTGTGGTGCTACCTAGTTCGCCAGTATTACCTGACAGGCAAGTGCAGCTGGGCCCTGCCAAGCGAAATAAGCAACAAACGCCAAACATGTGAGTTTCTTGAGAAGTCGCTCATCGGAGCCAAAGGAGCCGAGCTCTATATGGCGGACACCAGCCAATCTGCCGACCCTAAAGACTGGATTTCGTCCCATAGGTTTCCCACTCGATATGTCATCCTATGGTTTTGGGACCCCGACTGCCACCACTGCCAGCAGCAAACGCCTGAACTGAGCCACCTCTACGACTCGCTGTGCAACGCGGGCAACAAGCGGTTCGAAGTGTATGCCGTGGGCTACGATGCAGACATAACAAAATGGAAGAAATACGTGCAGCAGTATAACCTGAAATGGGTCAACGTTGGAGGGACCAACGTGAACATTGACTATCAAGATGCATACAACGTGCACGGAACACCCACCATGATAATATTGAACGAAGAGCGACGCATCATCATGAACAAGGTGTTGCCCACCAAGAGCATACTCCCCTTCCTGGACCGATATGAGCAGCTGCACCCTCTGCCCCAGCACCGCAGATAGAAATCAAACATTGAAATACCAAATTGTAAAATCATCATTATTAACCAACAAAAACCCATAAAAACATGAGAAAACACATTGTAGCCGGAAACTGGAAAATGAACAAGACCTTTGAGGAGGCCGACGACCTTATCAACGACATTATGGACAAACTCGAGGGACTTACCCTTGACCGAAATACAGAGCTGGTCATCTGCCCTCCCTTCCCCTACCTGGAAATGGCCTCGGAGTATGGCGACGAGTCTTATTTCGCCGTGGGTGCCCAGGATGTTAGCGAACAAGACAGCGGAGCCTACACCGGCGAGGTGTCGGCAGCTATGCTGGAATCGCTCGAACTGACCTACTGCATCGTTGGTCACAGTGAACGCCGCGCCTATCATCATGAGACAGACGAGATTGTGGCCCGCAAGGTGGACCAACTGCTCAAGTACAACCTACGGCCCATCGTCTGCTGTGGCGAGGTATTGCAGGAGCGTGAGGAAGGCCGTCAGTTCGACGTGGTGAAAAAACAGATTACCGACGGACTGTTCCACCTCTCTGCCGAGCAGTTTGCCAACATAGTGATTGCCTACGAGCCCGTCTGGGCCATTGGCACAGGCAAGACCGCCACGCCCGAGCAGGCACAGGAAATCCACGCCTTTATCCGCGGACTCATTGCCGAAAAATATGGCAAAGAGGTGGCCGACGAGACCAGCATCCTCTATGGCGGCAGCTGCAAGCCCAGCAATGCCAAAGAGCTGTTTGCCAATCCCGACGTGGACGGCGGCCTCATTGGCGGTGCCTCGTTGAAGGCCGACGACTTCATTGCCATCGCAACGGCTTTCTGACCTGAGCAGAATGACTTTTGAACATTTCATAGCCCAGCGGTTCCTCCCAAAGGACCGGAACTCTTATTCCGGCCCTTTGGTGGGCATCGCCACCTACAGCATTGCACTAGGGGTGCTGGTAATGGTAATGGCGGTGTGCATACTGCGCGGTTTTCAAAGCGAAATCAGGCAGAAGGTGGTGGGCTTCGGCTCTCACATCGTGGTTGCCCCCTATGCCACCGGCAATGCCTACGAGCAGACCCCCATCTCCACACAACGGCCCGAAGTGGAACGCATTCTGAACACTCCGGGAGTCCGTCACCTGAATTTCTACGCCGACAAGGGGGGAATGATTAAGACCGAGGACCAAATTCACGGTATCATCTTCAAGGGGGTGGACCAAGGCTATGACTCCTCGTTTTTTGCCTCCAGCTTGGTGGAGGGCCGTCTGGCATCCTTGTCCGACGAAAAGGCTTCGGGCGAGATAATCATCTCGCAGACGGTGTCGCGCAAGTTGCACCTTGGCCTAGGCGACAAGGTGCGCACCTATTTCTGGCAGGACGAGAGTCCACGCGCCCGTGTCTTTGAGGTGTGCGGCATCTACAATACCGACCTCACCGAGTTCGACGAGCACTATGTAGTGGGAGACCTGCGGCAGGTGCAACGGCTGAACGGCTGGGATAGTACCCAAGTGGCAGGATATGAGGTGCTGGTGGACGATTTTCAGCAGTTGGACCGGGTGGCAGAAGAACTTTTGCGACAGCTGGGTTACGACCTCACCCTGACCACGATTGTGGACCAAAACCAAGCGCTCTTTGCTTGGCTGGAACTGCTGGACGTGAACATTTTGCTCATCATTATCATTATGATGATGGTGTGCACGGTTTCCATCATTTCGGCACTGCTGATAATGATTTTTGAAAAGACATCAACCATTGGGGTGCTGAAGGCTTTGGGGACGACCAATGCCGGCATCCGCAAGATATTCCTTATCAAGTCGGCCTCCATCATCGGCAAGGGCATAGTGCTGGGCGATGCAGTGGCACTGCTGCTGGGCTGGCTGCAGCATCGTTTCCACATTGTGCGGCTGGATAGTGCAAGCTATTCCATGGATACGGTTCCTGTAGACCTGAATCCCTGGATTTTCGTCACCATCAGTGCCAGCACCCTGTTGGTTTGCCTCCTGGCGCTGTTGCTGCCCACGGCTTACATCTCCCGCGTGGAACCCGCCAAGACTATTAAGTTCGACTAGTGAGGATGGTAAAACCCCAATCGGTCATTAGACCTACATTTCAATCTATTTCACTTTTTTAGGTCTGTTTATGACATCTCAGAATTGGGATAAACAAAAGAGGCGGCCCGCGAAAGCGGGCCGCCTCTTTGTTTGCCTTGTTTTTTGAACTGTTTAGTTCATCAATCGGCTTTCGCCCCACTGGTATTGGGGATAGGCTTTCTTGAGGTCGGCTGCGGCTCTGGTCACATCAGAACCACCACTGGTGGCAAAGACGTTGATTACCTTTCCGGCAAGGTCATGAGCCTCAATGAAGGTATTGACAATGGTGGGTGCGGTGTACCACCAGATGGGGAAACCAATCCAAACGGTGTCGTACTGGGCCAAGTTGGCGCAGTTTTCTTTTATGGCCGGACGGGAGGTCTTGTCGGCCATTTCAACAGACGAGCGCGACTGTTTGTCCTGCCAGTTGAGGTCGGCCTGAGTATAGGGTTGCTCGGGGGCAATCTCAAAGAGGTCGGCATTGCACTGGGCAGCCAGCTGCTGGGCAGCTGCTTTGGTGGTACCGGAGGCCGAGAAATAGGCCACTAACGTTTTTTTAGCATTGTTTTCCATGGTTTGAGTGTCGTTGTTTTGAGCGTTTTTCTGTGCGCAAGCAGTCCAAAGAAGACTGCAGGCGGCAAGGATAAGGGTTAAACGTTTCATAGTTTTATTGTTTTATAAATGATGAGTTATTTTCCGAAGACTTCTTTGGCGCGGTCCATCTTGCTGGGAATGTCAACGCTGAAGGGGCAGCGGCTGAGGCAGGAGCCACAATGGGTGCACTCGCCGGCATGGTGAGGCAGGGCATCATACTGGGCCTGCAAGTCGGCACTCATGCCTTCGCGCTCGGCTTTGTCCAGCAGTTCGTTCACCTTGGCAATGGGTATGCCCACCGAGCAAGGTGAGCAGTGGTTGCAATAGGTGCAGGAACCGTCCGCCACAGAGGCAGTTTCGGACTTGCCCACGGAGGCGTAGTCCTTTTCGGCATCGGAGGCCTGCAGCCAATGGAGGTCGGCCTGAAGCTCTTGGAGGTTGTCAACACCGAGGATGCAGGTGCTGATGCAGGGCTTGGCCAGGCAGTAGGCAATGCACTGCTCGGGGGTATAGGCAAAGCCCAGCGGCGAGGCCTTGGCATCGAGCAGGCGTCCGCCACCGCCGAAGGTCTTCATGACAGTGATGCCAATATGGTGGGTGGCGCAGTAGTCGTAAAGTTCGACACGCACGGGGTCAATGCCGCCCTGCAGGTTGTCCAAGGCGCCCTCGTCCCAGGGGATGGCACCACCGCGCATGCGGTCGAAGGCAGGGTTGAGGGAGAACATGATGACCTCAATCCAGCCGCTTTTGGCAGCTCTCAGAGCCACCTCGGCGTTGTGGCTGCTAACTCCGATATGCTTGATTTTGCCCTCTTTCTTCAGTTGCATGACGTATTCGAGGAAGGGACTGCCCTCCAGCTCGTCCCACTCGGCATGACTGTCGGTGATGTGAATCATGCCCACCTCAATGTGGTCGGTGTGCAGGCGGGTGAGGAGGTCTTCAAAACCGGCCTTGGCTTCAGCCACGTCGCGGGTGCGGGTGTGCTGGCCGTCTTTGAAGATAGTGCCGATATGGCCCTGAATAATCATCTCGTCGCGACGGCCCTGCAGGGCATAGCCGATGTTGGAACGGGTCTTGGGGTTGGCATCATAGATGTCGATGTAGTTCATGCCGCTGTCGAGGGCCAAGGTCATGAGTTCCAAAGAGGCGGCACTGTCCAGTTTCTCGAAGCCGCCGCAACCAATGCTGATTTCGCTGACCATAAGGCCGGTGTTGCCCAAGGGACGGTACTTCATGCTGGTGGGCTTGGTCTGTTGCTTGCAGCCCACGAGGGCGAGGGCAGCACATAGCCCAAGAAGGGTGAAGAGTCTGATTTGTTTCATAAAGTTATACGGTTCTTAGGATTAATAAATTACACTTGACGGCCCATGTCGTAGGCTTCCTGATAGGCGGGGAGGTGAACAATGGTGCCCTTCTCGTTGGCTCCACCACCATAAATGCGGCCCTTGACCTTCATGTCCTCAAAGCAGTCCACAAAGCCCTGCAGGGCATCCATGGCGCGGTCCAACTGAGCATGGTCTTCGTCCATGGCGGTGACCATATAGTAGACCTCTTTGTTGCGCAGGTGACCATAGAGGGGATTCATGCGGTCGAGGAAGGTCTTCATCTGACCAGTGATGCTGTAGTAGTAGACCGGGGTGGCAAAGCAGATGACGTCAGCATCCAGCACCCATGGCAACAGGGCGTTGGCGTCGTCGTTCTGTATGCAGGACTTCTTGTCGGGCAGACAGGCCAGGCAGCCGTGGCAGAAATCCATCTTCAGCTGGCGCAGGTAGACGGTCTGCACCTTGTGACCTGCCTCGGTGGCCCCTTTGGCAAACTGGGCGGCCAGCAGGTCGCTGTTGCCGCCCACACGGGGACTGCCGCAGATGATGATCACTTTTTTCATGCTGGGCTATTTCTTGTTGACAAAGGGTTTGAGGTCCTTGGCGGCATCGGCGGCGGTGATGCGCTGGCCGCCATTGTCGAGGTCGATGAGGATGTAGACATCGTGGCCCATGCCCAATTCCTTCATGTAGCTGAGCTGGCGCAGGCCGTGACGGCTCTCGATGCGCTCCACCAGGTCGTGGTGCTCGGCCTCAGTCATGGCATAAACAATGTCGATGCAGGCCTGGTCTACGGCCAGAATGTCGGTGGAAGAAAGGATGCCCACATTGGGCGTGACGACGGGTGCGGCGTTGACGCCCTCGCAGTCGCAGGACACGGACATGTTGCGCATGACGTTAACATAGCAGATGTTCTTGCCAAAGTGGTCGATGGTGGCCTTGGTGCTTTCGGTCATGCGTTCCATGAATTCCTCGGTGGCAATGTCCCACTGGTTGTTTTGGTTGGGGGTGGTGTGGATCCAAGCCTTGCCAATGCGGCCGTCGGCACAGCCGATGCCTATGTTCTTGTTGCTGCCGCCGAAACCGCCCTGGGTATGCCCCTTGAAATGGGTGAGGGCAACGAGGCTGTTGTAGTTGGTGAGGTGGCTGCCCATGCTCATGCGGGTGAACCACTTGCCACCCACCACGGGCAGGGTGACGGTGTCCTCCTCGTCCATGATGTCTACGGGTGCAAAGGTCCATCCGTTGACTTTCAGGGTCTGACGGTGCTGCTTGGTAGTGTAGCGGTCACCTTCGTAGTAGGTGTTGGTCTCAACGATGGTACCGCCCTTGAGGTCTTTCTGCATGAGGGCTTTGACCCACTCGCGCGGGATGATGTTGGGACCGTTCTGCTCACCGGTGTGGAGCTTGACGGCTACCTTGCCGCTGATGTTGCCGTTGACCTGCTCGTAGGCCTTGATGAGGCCGTTGGCCGAGAGGTCGCGGGTGAAATAGACCACGGCGGTGTCGCCGGTGCGCTGGTCCATGGGGACATACTTGTCGCCATCGGTACCGGGTACGGGTTTGGTGTTCATAGAATCTGTGTTTTCTGTGGGTTGGGCATTGTTGCCACAAGCTGCAAAGATGAGGCCAAATGCCACTGCTGCAATGATATTGGTGTATTTCATAAAAAATAATGTATAAAATAATTTGCAAAGATAACACTTTTTTTTCACATAAAGGACAATTGCCCCACAGAAAAATCAAAAAACTCCCAGCCGTGGTGGCTGGGAGCTCTGTGAGGGTGATAATAAGGACTGCAATTCTTGATAATTAAACAAAACGGGCTTTTATTATCCTATACCAGTTTTGTTACAGAGCAGGATAAATAAGACGGACAGAGACTCCTGTACGATGGTAACTACCTGCGATTTCAGCATATTAACTATTAAAATCGAAACTATAGGCTTCGTTAGGGAATTCTGTGTGAGTGGAAGTCGTCCAGTATGCGCCAACCTCATGGATAGAAAGAAGCGAGGAGGCGTGACGAAAGCCAGCAGCAGGGAGAAAGATAGCACCATTGGCCTCCATCTCAGCCCATTATAGTATAGCTATTGTGGGTCCAATTCGTAAAAAGATGGCCAAAAGGTGGCCAAGGTTTTCAGTGCCATTTTACCCTCTCATTTCGATTATCATTTATGAGACTTTCAATTCATTTCTAATAATTGAGGAGAATAACAAACATCATACTTCCAATCAGTAAGACCGGCGTTACTGAAAGTTACTCCTTTCCAGTCCATTGTTCCATATGCAGAATGAACGTGTCCAAACAGGTGCATTTTGGGTTTGATATTGGAAATTTTGTCCAGCAGGATAGAACTGCCATAATGTAAATGGTCGTCGATGCTATCCAGTATTCCCAGAGGTGGGCGATGAGTTATTAGAATATCGGTATTGTCAGGTATTTGTTCGTAATGTTCTACCTTTTTCAGTTCCTCGCCACCGAATACTACAAACATCGGAGCACCATAGAATGATATTCCATCAATTGTGATACCGCTATCGGAAAGATAATGCACATCTTTCGGCAACCCTTCCAATGAGGCATCCAGCATACAGTCATCGTGGTTTCCTGCAATGAATATTTTATGTTTGTAAGGTAAATCACAGAGCCATTCAATAAAGTCAAGAGCTTCCATATCACCGCCCGCCAAGGTAAAATCGCCACTATGCACCAGTATGTCAGCGGATGGCATATCGGTGAGTTCTCTATGTTTGCCGTGTGTGTCGGAGAGGTGGAGAATCTTCATTTAATGACGATTTTCACATCCTCAATTGAAGTGCTTTTTGTAATCACCTTGCTTTTCAGTTCCTCTGACAAGTTGAGCTGACGGAAGTCACTCTGTGCTTCACGGTGAATAGGAATGATGGCCAGTTTAGGGCTCACCTTTTTACATACCATCTCCAGTGTCTCACGCGAAGCGTGACCAGAAGTGTGAAGATACTCAAAATGCCAGTCGTATGTGTGGATAAAGTCGTAAGCACTCTGCATAAAAGCCGAGTGCTTGGGGTCGATATAACCTATGAATTGTGAATATACCAAACAGCATTGCTCTTTGTCCAGCAAAGGCATCATCTCATCGAGGCTCTTTTTGATGTTTCGATTGTTCCTAACCAGCATCGTGAAACCACGCTTGCAGTCCTTATCCAGTACATAGTTCCAGTCTTTACGGAAATAGTGTTTTCTATTATACTGGTAACGGAAGTATCTTCCTTGTCCCAATTCTTCTTCAAAAGCTTCAAGCACTTTGTATTGGTATCCGTCCACTAACATCCGACGGCCTCTCACGGTGTCTGTGGCGTGGTTGATGGAAGAAATTCGGTCGGCATCCTGTGTAGTACACATAAAGAAGACGTACTTGTATTTTCTCATCAGTTCGGTGGCTTGTTCACATAGCTGTTCTTCAGAAATCATCCTGCCATCGTCACGATCCAACATAGTACCTTCTGTAATAAGTACGTCAATGTGGCGAGGGGCAATGTACTTTTGGATAGTAGGTTCGAGACCTTTGCCACGATAGCCGTGGTCACGGAAGTCTCCTGTGTGCAACACGGTATGTCCGTCACACTCAACTACAAACATATAGGCATCTGGGGAGGAATGGCTGACATAGTAGGGAGTAACTACAATATCACCGACCTTCACAGGTTTGGCTGCTTCGTATGTGATGAAACTCTCGATGGCTTTTTTACTAGCTCTCAATTCGGGTGTTGGGTGATAGTAGAGAATGTTCCCCCGTTGAAGCAGCAGCAGTTTCTTCGAGAGTTTTCCAATGTACTGTGGAATGCCCTTCGATGCCACATAAGACTCAAATCCAACGTGGTCGCCGTGGGAATGGGTGTAGAATACGGCACTAACACCATCGAGAATAGGGTCGATGTTCTCGGCCTTATCCAGTGGGTCGTTGTCTCGGTTGTCCCCTTCGGGGAGGTTATGCCCCAGGTCAATCAGAATCTTAGTACCAGCGGCGGATGCAATCTCCGTGATGCACCCGCCAATCTGGTTGATTCCACGATGGATGGTGATGGTCATGACTAGCTTTTTTTTTCGTTACATAAAGAACCTGAAATTTTTTTGATTATGGATTTTTCAAGGTCAACGTCAACATAGAGACTATAAGGATGAAGCGACACATTGTTAATCCCAGGAATAGGTATATCTTTTTCCATCTTTGCCACAGGCAGTTTTCCTGTTTTGTCTGTGGGCATGACAGTTATTACATCAATATCAATAGTGGGTTTGATAGACTTTACGTCATCTTGATTACGGAAGAGGTTCCACCATTTTTTTCCGCAATCAGCATCTCGTAGTAAATATCCTATGAATGTTGCGTAAATCATTGCCTGTATCATCACAACTGGTTGACATTCCGGACATTTATTCTCGTCTTTCAACTCCAGTACGGCAAGTCTCCACGTTCCATCCTTATGTTGAATTCTCGCAAGAATATCAATTCCACCTCCCATAGCAGCTCGACCGTTCATTGCATATTTTGGTTGATGTCTACTGGCGGCAAATACTGTTCTCATTTGGAAGAATCCATATTCTCCTAGCATCACAGGGCGACAATATGTTATTTTTTTTCTAGTACTGGTGGTTTGCACCAAATCGTGAAGTATTAGGGTCTCATACTGATGCTCTCTACTTTTCATTTCTGCTCCAACTCCATCATATTCTGTGAGTTCTTTTATTATTTTTTGAGCATCATTTGACTCCATTGGGTAAGGTTTGCGTAGGGGATTTGCAATAGTTTTTATTTGTAAATGTGCCTGATTGTTTTGCTGTTGTTTTGCAGTAATTGAAAGATATAGTTTACCATACTTAAACACTAAACCACCGACGCTCTGCCCATATATTCTCAAGTCAAAATATGCACTCTTCTGAGATTTCTGAACCAATGCAATACTAGTATATATACGCAGAAGACCCATTTCTTTCGGGAGCTGTTGTTTTAAGACTTTTGACGCTTCTTTGTACACATCGGATGCAGCAATAATCATATCGGCATACCTGGAAAAGGCGACTCGCCAATCGCTGTGTTTTCTTAATTCAACTGCCGCATCTGCAACAATTTGGCTATAATCGATTTGATCAATTTTGCAATTCATTTTGTTCCGTTTTTTGGTGCAAAGGTACGACTTTATTTTCAATCAAACAAATATTTCTATTGAAAAACTTCTCAAATAGCATTCAATAGGAAGTCATACTCCCGAAGGAGTTTCCTCCAGGAGTATGACATCGGAGTACAGTTTTGGGAAGCCGCGCTTCAGCTCGGCCACAGGCAAGTCGGAGGCGATGATGAAGAGTCCCTTGCCCTCATAGTGTTTGCCGCTGTAGAGCTGGGAGAACGGCAGGCTTTTGAGGTGGAGGCCCAGCAACTCGTCCAACAGATTCGCCCAATACATTCCCCGTCGGGCGTCGCCGCTGAAAATAACATTGATAGGAGGGTAGGGGTAGCTGCCGCGCTGCTTGATTTTGACGGCCAGGTCAGCGATTTTCATTGTCTCGCGCATACTAATGGCGTTGAGGAGTGCCAGGTCGTCGCGGTCAATGCTGAGGGTGCGGTTGCCTTTCTCGCCCATAATGCTGTGATTCTCGCCAATCACGAGCATAGGGATGCCGTGCTGGACAAAGCGGGTGTTGATGGCGCAGATAACTTTGCACGCGTTGGCAGCGTTGGCGATGGCCTCATCGAGGTTCTTTTTGATTTTGACGGCCAGGTCAGCGATTTTCATTGTCTCGCGCATACTAATGGCGTTGAGGAGTGCCAGGTCGTCGCGGTCGATGCAGAGGGTGCGGTTGCCTTTCTCGCCCATAATGCTGTGATTCTCGCCAATCACGAGCATAGGGATGCCGTGCTGGGCAAAGCGGGTGTTGAGGGCGCAGATAACTTTGCACGCGTTGGCGGCGTTGGCGATGACCTCGTCGAGGTTCTTTGGGTTGTTTTCTTTGCAGGTATTCATATTGTTTTAAGTATTGTGCCTGCTTATATAATACGAAGAACCTCAATCAACAACTTTTAGCATAATATACATTCTACTATTTATCAACAACTTATCTCAAAAGTACACGAAATACATTAACTTTTGTACAACATTTATTTTACATATCAGTTATTTATTGTATCTTTGCAGCGAGAAACAATACATCAGATGGACTACAAAAATTTGGAAATGCTCTCCTGGT
The DNA here is from genome assembly GCA_002368955.1 of Bacteroidales bacterium UBA3816. Taxonomy (GTDB): domain Bacteria; phylum Bacteroidota; class Bacteroidia; order Bacteroidales; family P3; genus Colimorpha. The sequence goes on along the minus strand of DFDY01000049.1, from coordinate 8,544 downwards.
TGGTTGCCCAGTTCCGGAGAGCCGGAGAAACAGGAATCACATTCGACCAGTTAATCGACAAGCTTGTCGATGAACCGAATATGGAGAAGATTCTGCCCAAGAGGACATTTCACAACTATCTGAAAGAACTACGAAACAGGTTTGGCATCAAGATAGAATGCGACAATCGCCTTCAACACGAGGTGGGAAAGAAAGCAATGTCGGAAGAGAACAGAAGGTATCGCTATCGACTGGTGGAAGAGCCACGCAGCGACAGCAACCCTTGGACAATGCCATTCCTCATGGCCTTTGAAACATCGGCAGCAATGCGGAAGTTACAGATTTCAGAAGAAAACAAGATGTATATGTACATTGACTGCAAGGCTACTGGGGTAGAGAACGTAAATATTCTGATGGATGCTATCCGTCAGCAAAAAAGTGTTGATTTATATTACCATCATCCTAGAACTGGTTTCGCATATCATCAGGAACTATTTGAACCAAGAGGATTGGTACTGAAGGATTATGTCTGGTACGTTCTGGGCCATACGAGATATCGTATGGAGACAATCTGGCCGCTATATTTGCTAACTGGAATTAAAATAACAGACACAAGTTATCGCCCTTACACAGGTTTCTCACCAGAAAGGTTTTGGAATGCCCATACAAATCTTTGGCAGGAACATCTATCAAATAGTTCTGCAAGTACTGGAATGTACTAATCGTTCATAACATCTTACCTCTTGACCTATACGCAACTATTCTATATGCAAAGTTTGCCTTTTCTATTTTTTTACTCAGATATATTTGTGAGAAATATGTATAGGCGGAAATTTATCACGCCAAACTCACTGGAAAAACAAAGATGTTTTTGGGAGAGAACGGCACAGTAAAATCCTTTACCGTGCAGCAGGATAACGAAGTTGCGAAGTTCGGTTAGCCGCAGATAAAACGTTTCGCTCAACGTCTTTTCTATTATGTCCTGTTTCCCACCTACTTACCCACTTTGGACTCGGATGGAAAACATTGCAAATATACATCTTTTTTGTGACACAGAAATAGTTTTTTCCTAAAATAAACAGCATTGTGTGCTTAGCCCTCATACAATAAATGGCTCAAAAATGCGTTAAACTATCGTTATGAAAAAGGCCAAGTGGATTATACTGTCTATCACCCTCCTTTTGGCGGGGTTTGCACTCTTCGAGATTTACAACCTCTCTGAGCAGATTCGCAAGTCGGAGGAGGAAAAGGTGCGGCTTTGGGCCAACGCCATCAGCCAGAAGGCCCAGCTGATGAACTACTCCGAGGAATTTTTCGCCCATGTGGCCCTCGACGAGCACCGCAAGATGGAGATGTACACCAACATCCTGCGCTCTTTCGACCGCATGGACGGGGGCAGTGATGCCGACTTCAGCCTCGACTATGTGCGCTATATCGTGGACAGCTGCGAGACGGCCATCATCATCACCAACAAGGATTCTATCATCACCGTGCCCAGCGAGATGGCAGGACAGAAACTGGAAGGTCCCCTGCTGGAGGAATTTGGACATAACGAGCCTTTCCGATACCGCATCTGGGGCATGCCCATGACTCTCTACTACAAAGAGTCGCGCGTATACACCGAGCTGCGGGCCGTGCTGGACGGTTTTAACGAGTCGCTCCTCAACGAGATTACCAACAACAGTGTGTTTGTGCCCGTGCTGATTGTGGACAGCCTGCAGGGCGAGGTGCTGGGCAGCGGCAACATACCCAAGAGTGAGTTCGACACGCCCGAAAAACTGTCGGACAAACTCTGCGAGATGGAGGAAGAGAACGACCCTATTGAATTCCGCCTAGCCAACAGCAGCCGTGCCTACCTCTACTACGAAAACACCCCCACGCTGAAATGGCTCCGCTGGGTGCCGCTGCTGTATGTGTTTGTCTTTCTAGTGTTGATTCTGGTCACCTACTACCTCATCCAAACCACCCGCAACATGGAGCAGAACCGCATCTGGGTGGGCATGGCCAAAGAAACTGCTCACCAGTTGGGCACACCCATATCGTCACTGCTGGCCTGGACACAATATCTTGAGGGCAAGACCTTTGACGCCAGCTACGCCGCCGAGGTGAACAAGGACATCAAACGGTTGGAGACCATCACCCACCGCTTTTCAAAGATAGGCTCTGTGCCCGAGCTGAAGGCCGAGAATGTCTGCGCCACCATCCAGGAGGCCATCAACTACCTGCAAACCCGCGTGTCGCACAAGGTGAAGTTTGTCACCAACTATCCCGAGGAAGACATTCTGGTGCCGCTGAACGCCTACCTCTTCCAATGGGTGATAGAGAATATATGCAAGAACGCCATCGATGCCATGGATGGCAAAGGCACCTTCACGGTCATCGTCTCGGCCGACAGCCACCACGTCTATGTGGACCTGGCCGACACCGGCAAGGGGATGCCCGCCTCCATCCAAAAGCGCATCTTCGATTCCGGCTTCACCACCAAGCAGCGCGGCTGGGGTCTGGGCCTCTCGCTGGCCAAGCGCATCATCAACCAGTACCACAAAGGGCGCATCTTTGTCAAATACTCCGTCGAGGGGCAAGGCACCGTGTTCCGCATCGTCCTAAACAGAGAATAATAATCCCCAATCGGTCATTAGACCGACACTTGGTCATAACGTCCTCATTTCAAGCTTTATTTATGCCATATCGGCATTTCTTTCGACATCTTGGCCTCATCCCTGTCTTGACGTAGCCCGCTACGCCTGCGACAATGATGCTGCCAACCTACTCGAAACAATTACTAATCTGACACTATTCCTAATGACCGATTGGGGATAATATGGAGGGGCATGAGAAAAGGGACTCCGTCGTAAGACAGGGTCCCTGATTTTTCATGTGCCACGGTGGGCGACAGGATGCCGACTGGCTATTTGTCCATTGTGAAGAGGAATTCCTCGTTGCTGCGAGTGGGGGCCATGTTCTTGAGCAGGAAATCCATGGCTTCGAGGGGGGTCATGTCGGTGAGCAGGTTGCGCAAGGCCAAGATGCGGGTGAGCATGTTCTTGGGCACCAAGAGGTCGTCGCGACGGGTGCTGGAGGCGGCCAGGTCTATAGCGGGATAGATGCGCTTGTTGGCCAGTTTGCGGTCCAACTGCAGCTCCATGTTACCCGTGCCCTTGAATTCCTCAAAGATAACGTCATCCATCTTGCTGCCAGTCTCGGTGAGGGCGGTGGCAATGATGGTCAGCGAGCCGCCGTCTTCAATATTACGGGCGGCGCCAAAGAAACGTTTGGGTTTCTGCAGAGCGTTGGCCTCCACACCGCCGGAGAGCACCTTGCCCGAAGCGGGCTGAACAGTGTTGTACGCACGGGCCAGACGGGTGATAGAGTCGAGCACGATGACCACATCGTGGCCGCACTCGGTCAGGCGTTTGGCCTTCTCCAAAACTATGTTGGCAATGCGCACATGGCGGTCGGCCGGCTCGTCAAAGGTGGAGGCTATGACCTCGGCCTTGACACTGCGCTGCATGTCGGTGACCTCCTCGGGACGCTCGTCGATGAGCAGCACCATCAGGTACACCTCGGGATGGTTGTAGGCAATGGCGTTGGCCACCTCTTTCAGCAGGGTGGTCTTACCGGTCTTGGGCTGTGCCACAATCAGGCCGCGCTGTCCCTTTCCGATGGGGGTGAACATATCGATGATGCGGGTGGAACGAGTCTCGCTGGGGTGGCCGGTGAGTTTGAATTTCTCGTCGGGGAAAAGCGGTGTGAGCGACTCAAAGGGAACGCGGTCGCGAATACGCTCGGGCGAGAGACCGTTGATTTCGTTTATCTTGACCATGACAAAATAGCGGTCATTTTCCTTGGGCGGACGCACCATGCCCTGGATGGTGTCGCCGGTCTTGAGGCCGAAGTTGTGCACCATCTGCACAGAGACATACACATCGTCGGGCGAAGCCAGATAGTTGTAGTCCGACGAGCGCATAAAGCCATAGCCATCGGGAGCCAACTCCAGCACGCCTTCCACCTCTACCACGCCCTCGGTTTCGAATGGATAGGCGGGTTTGACGGGAACATCGCCCTCGGCATTCTGGTTGTCCTGAGATTGACCCTGGGGAGCATTCTTGCCGTGCTTGCGGTCGAACTTTTTCCAAGGTTTCTTGTTGTTGTCCGGAACCTCCTTAGGAGCCTCGACAGTAGTTGCCTCGGGGAGGGCAGAAGTCGGTGTTTCGGCAGATGCAGCCTCCGGAGCCATGGGACGGCTGGTGGCCAAGGGCTGGGCTCCTGGACGGATATGTTCGCGATGTTTGCGAACCTTGGGCTCCTCTTGGGGAGACTCAGGCTGTGAGGGGGCTACGATTGAGGCATCGGTGTTCGACGAGGGGGCAACCTCGGCCTGTTTCTCCTCAGTGGGTTCGGGGGTGCTGACGGGTTCGGGGGCGGGTTCTTCAACCACGACCTCACTCTTCTTGGGGCGGCCGCGCTTTTTCTTCTGCGGGGCAGGGGCTTCGGCTGGTGCCGGGCTGCCGTCAGCCACTGGCTCGGCCAGCGGAAGTTCGGGCTGGGCTGCATTTTCGCCTCGGCGGATAAGATGGCCCGAAGGGCTGACCACGTCGGGCACATCGGGTATGACGGGAATTTCCAAATCCTCTATATTGATGCCCAGAGAATCCAAGTCGATGGGGGAAGTGATATCCTTGTTAACCACAGTGTTGACCCGAGGGCTGCTGGCAGCGGCTGGTTTGCGTCCGCGCTTGTGGAGCTCGGGGTTGGTCATCGACGACTCGGCCAAAAGCGTGGGTTTGATGCGTGCACGCTTGGGACGCGGGGCGGCAGACTTCTCTTTCTGCTGCATCTCCTGCTCCTTGGTGAGGGCCTTGGGGTTCTCGGACTGAAGGGCGATAATCCTATAGATTAGGTCTTGGGGATTGAGAGCGACGGCGCCGGCAATGCCTAATTCTTTTGCAATGTTGATAAGTTCAACCTGCGCCTTCGCCTCTAATTCTGATTTGCTATACATATATAATAATATGTGGTGAGTATTTTTTAAAAAGTTGTTTACCAATAAAAATTATGCGGAACGTCATGATTATCAACCTTTAAAACCAAGAAAAGCCTTAAATCTTGACGACTTTTGATGCTACAAAAATAAAAAAAAAATCTCACATGAGCAAAAAAATTTTGTTGAATGAACGAAAATGTGTACTTTTGCAGAAAATTTAAGAACATATAAATAACACTTAATTAAGTAATACAATGAACATTCCTCAGAATTTAAAGTACACCCAGGACGACGAATGGGTAAGAGTTGAAGGCGAATTTGCTTATGTTGGTATCACCGACTATGCTCAGCACGAGTTGGGCGACATCGTTTTCGTAGACGTTGACTGCGAAGGCGAGACCATTGAAGGCGGCGAGGCTTTTGGCAGCCTTGAGGCTGTGAAGACCGTGGCTGACCTGCTCATGCCCGTCACCGGCGAAGTGGTCGAGTTCAACAGCGAGCTCGAAGAGGCCAGCTCCATCAACAACGACCCCTATGGCGAAGGCTGGATTATCAAAATCAAACCCGCCAACGTGGCCGACATCGACGGCCTGCTGGACGCCGAAGCTTACAAAGCCAAAATCGGTGCTTAATCACATTTAGGCATACACACTCTAGTCAGCGCCCCGCCCCTGTCGGAGCGCTGATTTTTTATTCCCTCCCCCACCCTGCCGCCCTGCCCTACCCCGCCATTTTCACTTAACCCATTGGTCGCCGTCCGACTAACATATATATATTCATATATATGTTAGCCTGCCTCGCATTAGACCTTCCTACCCGTTGGTAACCGTAACTCATTGATTTCTTCGAATGTTAGGTCATTTTCTCCGAAGGCCATAAGTAGAAACGCCTGAAAATCAATGAATCTCCGTCTCACCGGCCGAACCCACGGCGAACCTTCAGCGAACCTTCTCCACCTCTTCTTCAACCCCTCAACAGCCTTCCTAGAAAAAAGCCGAAAAGAACCGCCCAGCCGCCCGCCACCCTGCAATGTAGAAAAAAAGTGGCAAAGTAGGAAAAAAAGTGTATATTTGCAATGGATTCGGAACATATTGTTCTCAAACCATTTTATTGAAATACGAAGCGTTATGCTTTTCTTGTGTCTGAAAACGTGAGAAATTTTCGATGTCTGCAAGAATCGTATGATGGTTCGCGCTATGCGTGGACTGTATACATTTCTTCAGATCAAGGTTTTTCTCACGACCCTCAGACAAAGAAGTGGTATATCAGCGCCACGCTTCTTTATTGACTGCTCTTGGGGTGCTGGGGAGCAATAATGAGTAAAAAAATGAAACGATTATTGTTTGTTGTTTTTCTATTTCTTTCATCCATGAGCCTTGCCCAGAATGATGTAACCAAGTTCCTCGGTATCCCCGTTGACGGAACAAAAACTAACATGATTCAAAAACTTAAAGAAAAGGGTTACACATACAATTCCCAATTGGATTGCCTAGAAGGTGAGTTCAATGGTTACAATGTAAGATTACATGTTGTAACCAATAATAATAAGGTATATCGAATATTAGTAGAAGACGCTTTTGGTGTGAATGAAACAGCAATCAAAATTAGGTTCAACAATTTATGTAGGCAATTTGGACGGAACAGTAGATACTCAGGCATAAAAGAAAATCAAGAAATACCTGATAATGAAGATATCTCATATGAAATGATTGTTAACAATAAGAGGTATGAGGCCATCTTTTATCAAACAGAAATGACCATTGATACAGATTTATTTAAAAACACTATTTTGGAGTTTGCAAAAGGGAAAATATCAGAGAATGAATTGGCCGAACTATCTGATAGTGAAAAAGAACAGCTAGTAATGGTTGTTTTAAATGAGTATCAAGATGAGTTCAAAGAGTATTACGTGGCCAATAATCCTTTGAAAATAGTTTGGTTTACTATTGCTGAACTATATGGTGACTATCGCATCGCTATGTATTATGACAATGAGAAAAATAAATCTAATGGTGAGGATTTATAATTAACAATCAAAATGAAGAAAAAAAATATTATTTATACCTTGACTTCCTTTATCCTCATGGGTTGTGGTAGTAGTACTGAGAAGAAAGTGGAGAAACTAATATAAGAAGAAATCCAAAGCACCTTGTACTATCCAGAGAGCTATGATCCTGTAGAGACCACAATTGATAGTGCTTTTTCGCCTTTAGATAATTCAATTTACTTGAACCACTTTATATTGCTAACAGAGATAAGTGGTGAATTGAAAAAATTGGAATTTAGAGCCGACAGGAGTAAGTCAAGCATGGCTATATGGGGCAAAAAAGGATACTATCACTCTGATTTTGAAAGAGCACAATATCAAGAAGCAAAAAAGGAATATGACAATGTTTTGGTTCAAAAAAAGATGTTACAAAATAAGGTAGAAGAGATTCTCTTAGAAATGCAAGAGATTGTTGAGGAAGGAGTGTATTTTATTGGTTATAAAGCAAATCACAGATATAGATCAAAGACTAATACTGGGGAAATCACTATAAATGACTTGGTCATATTACTGGATGAAGATATAACTGAAGTAATAGCCACATACGATGCCGTCCATTATAATGGCATACAGGAAGCAATAGAGTTCATATCAAATTACCAATGAAAACTATTGAGTGGGGAAAAACTGCGTAAATATAAGCGATAAGGACATCCTACAAGCATTCAAGACATTGTAGCAGCCTAACTTGACATTCATTGATAAGTAAAAAACGTCTGCAAGCATTGGTTTGCAGACGTTTTTGTGTTATGCTATAACGAAATGGGTTAGTAAGCGCGGGCGAAGATGACGCGGCGGTGGGAGGGTTTGCCTGTGAGGATGCACTTGCCTTCCTCTTCGGGGGCGTCGAAGGGGATGCAGCGGATGGTGGCCTTGGTGAGTTCCTTGACCTTCTCCTCGGTCTCGGTGGTGCCGTCCCAGTGGCAGAGCAGGAAGCCGCCCTTCTCGATCTCGGTCTGGAACTCCTCCCAGGTGTCCACCTTACGGGTGTTGGCGGCGCGGAAGTCGGCGGCACGCTGGAAGAGGTTCTTCTGAATCTCCTCCATCAGGCTGAGCACGTGGTCGGCAATGCCCTCGATGGGCATGGTAATTTTCTCCAGAGTGTCGCGGCGGCAGACTTCACAGGTGCCGTTCTCTAGGTCGCGGGGGCCAATAGCCAGACGGACGGGCACGCCCTTAAATTCATACTCGTTAAACTTCCAGCCAGGTTTGTACTCGGTGCGGTTATCGTACTTGACGGTGAGGCCTTTGGCCTTGAGGGCGTCGATGATGGGGGCGATGTGGGCGTCGAGCTCGGCCATCTGCTCGCTGTTCTTGCAGATGGGCACGATGGCCACCTGGATGGGGGCCAGCTTGGGCGGCAGGACGAGGCCGTTGTCGTCGGAGTGGGTCATGATGAGGGCACCCATCAGTCGGGTGGAGACACCCCATGAGGTGGCCCAGACGTATTCGAGCTGGTTCTCCTTGTTGAGGAACTGGACCTCGAAGGCCTTAGCAAAGTTCTGCCCAAGGAAGTGGGAGGTGCCGGCCTGCA
>DFDY01000080.1 GCA_002368955.1 Bacteroidales bacterium UBA3816 | reverse complement strand
GCCGTGATACTCAGACGTCAGTAAACTGCGTCCCGACGGGACGCGACAATGGAAACAAATAAATAGAACACACCATACAATAAAACGCCCTCCATCGGAAAGAGGGCTTACAACCTTATAGAAATCAAAACGGCATTTTGGCTATAGGACTAGGCACAATCCGTAATCAAATGTGATTAGTGACATTGCTGGTGACTATGTTATGAGTGAGAAGTGAATAGACAATACATTTGTCGAATAGCTATTCACCAATCACTATTCACCGTATTGAATTGAAATCTGTTTAATTCGTTTTTTTTGTGTACTTTTGCAAAATAAAAGATACACTTCTAAGACATGATTTATTTCGACAGCGACTATATGGAAGGGGCTCACCCCGAGGTGATGCACCGCCTGATGAAAACCAATCTCGAACACACCGTAGGCTACGGCGAAGACCCCTACAGTGCGCACGCCCGCCAGCTGATACGCGAAGCCTGCCAGGCACCCGAAGCACTGGTACAGTTCCTCATCGGCGGCACCCAGACCAACGCTACCGTCATCGACGCCCTACTGCTGAGACACCAAGGGGTGCTGGCCGCCGAGACGGCCCACATCAACGTGCACGAAAGCGGTGCCGTGGAGCACAGCGGCCACAAGGTGCTCACCCTACCCTCACACGGCGGCAAGGTGGCCCCCGACGAGGTAGAACTATACATAACCACCTTCTACAGCGACGACACCTACCCCCACATGGTGGCCCCCGGCATGCTCTACATCACCCAGCCCACTGAGCTGGGCTCCATCTATAGCCTTGCCGAACTGGAATCCCTCAGCGACATCTGCCACCGCCACCACATACCCCTCTACCTTGACGGCGCGCGCCTCGGATACGGCCTCATGGCCGAGGGGGCCGACTTCACCCTGGCCGACATTGCGCGTCTGTGCGATGTCTTTTACATCGGTGGCACCAAGGTAGGAGCCCTCTTTGGCGAAGCCGTCGTGGCCCCCCATCCCGAACGGCTGCCCTACTTCTTCGAGCTGGTCAAACAGCACGGAGCGCTCCTGGCCAAAGGCCGCCTGCAAGGCATCCAGTTTGAAACCCTCTTCACCGACAGTCTCTACCAGCGCATTGCCCGTCATGCCGTCGAGCAGGCCCTGCGCATCCGTGACGCTTTCGTGGCTCGCGGCATCAGAGTAGCCTTCCCCTCCCCCACCAACCAGCAATTCTTCGTACTGCCCAACACACTCATGGACCGCATGCGACAAGAAGTCTCTTTCGAAAACTGGGGCCCTCGCGGCGCAGACGAGACCACCGTGCGCTTCGTCACCAGCTGGGCCACCACCCCTGAGGACGTGGAACACTTGATAGATTTAATTTAGTAATTAGTGTTCAGATAACAAAAGTTAACACATGTATTTACTTTACTTTTTCTTACGCACACATTACGCCTGTTGGCGCAGGCACAAGTCCTTTCGTGTCACCGACTTCTACAAAGGATGGGATTTGTACCGTTCCTACCATGGAGCCGACAAGAAGGGCATAATGCAAGTTATTCGAGAAATCAATCGCCTAGCCAAATACTGGAAGAGCTATCCAGACTCCTATTTCATGTACGGCATGTTTCTAAAAGATTTTGTCGGCTTCGACCGCATGGCCTCCTTTATTCCCCAAAGTGCTTATGGACGTTATGCGCGCAACCGCAATCCATATTACGAAATTCTCATCAACGACAAAATCCTCTTCCACGACATCATCAGCACCTATGGTCTGCCCTCCACCAAACGTTATTTCTCCTACAGTACCCAAAGTTTTAAGCGCAACCAACAGATTATCACCGATAGTGAGGTCGACGACATTCTATCCTGCCTCACAGACAACAAATTATTTGTCAAGCGCAATTCCTGTGGCTCGGGAAGTGGGGTGTCGGTGGCCTACCGCAAAGAAGACGGCTTTTATACCAAAGAAGGCAACCGCATCACTGCCCAGTATATCCGTCAAAACCATTTCTACGAAGAGTACTTCTTTGAGAAAGCCCTTGAACAGGACCCTCAAACGGCACAATTCAACCCCGACTCTATCAATACATGTCGTGTCCTCACCTACCGTAACAAGATTGTCTCGGCTGCCCTTCGTATGGGGCGGAAGGGGTCATTTGTCGACAACGCCGCCCAAGGTGGGATGGTCGTCAACATCGACATCGATACCGGTCGCCTAAGCGACTTCGGGTTGCGTGAATACGATGCCACAAAATACTATGAACACCCTGATAGCCACAAATCCTTCAAAGGAGTGACAATCAGCCAATGGGGCGAAATCCAGTCTTTAGTCCAGAGAACCTGCCAACTACTCCCCTATTACAACAGCGTTGGATACGACATCGTATGCACCGCTCAAGGTCCCATCATATTAGAAATCAACACCGGTGCCAGCGTCTGCGTTTCTCAAATGGGGCGCGAGTGGGGTATTGCCGATGCATTCGTCAAAAGCTAGATTTCTCTTTCTAAATTGAACTAAAGGCCAATGGGGTGAACCAAGTATCGTGCCAAGATGGTGCAATCAGCTAAAACAAAGCCCCGTCAGTACCTGCCGTCGGAGACAAGGGTGACGGAGCCTAAAGAGGCCTGATAACTACCAACAAACCGCTTGCTAGCGGATAACCTTGACGAATTCGGCTTTGCCCGAAACGGGCTTGACCACATAGATGAGGGCAGACGAGGTGTCGCCACTAGGGCACACGGTCTCAGTTACAAAGCAGACCATGTTTGTGTCAGGTTCTACTGACTTAGCCACGGACACAGGAGTTCCCAGGGGCATAGGATAATCGCCGCAGGCCTCATCAAAGAGTGCCTTTGTCTCAGCGGTGATCGGTTCCATATTATCAAACTCAGGCATGGGCACAAACTCGCCCGGAAGGGCACCTATACGAATCAGCCAAGGAACGATTTCCTCAGAAGCAGCAGCCATGCGGGCAGCCCGAACGCCATAACCCTCCAACGTGATATTCTCTGGCAGATGTGCCATCAGGCTGTCGCGGCTGGCCTCTATGCCGCCGCTGCCAAAGGTGCAGAAAGGCACGAGGACCTTGCCTGTGAAGTCGACCTGCTCTAGCAGCGAGGCAATGGGGAGAGCATACGTGCCGAACCAAATAGGATAGCCGAGATAGATAGTGTCGTAGTCGGCCAAAGAACTCTTTATTGGGTTGATTTCGGGCAGAACGCCTTGTTCACGCTCCTGCAGGCTGCGTTCTATGGTTTTCTGATAGTTGGTGTCGTAAGGGTTGACCAGAGTGATTTCCTCCATATCGGCACCCACCTGCTGTTGAATGAGCTGCGCCAACTGGCGGGTGGAACCCTGATGTGAATAATAGAGAATCAGCGACTTGGTGGCAGGCACCTCCTTGACATTGCGCGAATTGCAGGCTCCAAAGACAAGGGCCACACAGAGTAAAAGTACGATTTTCTTCATAATATAAGTTTCTATTAACTGACCAAATATTCAGGTTGCAAAAGTACAACTTTTTTCACAATATAGAGAAAAAAATCATCCCGCCAGATGACAAGCGGCAAAATGGGCAAGAAGAGAGGCAATTTGGGTGACGAAATATGGAAAAAAGATTGTATTTTTGCAAAATGAAAAACAAGGCTAACAACACACACAAAAAACACTGGAATAAAAACAATTAAATAATACTCTTTATGAACGATTTCATTTATGACATACCTACTAAGGTATATTTTGGCAAAGACCAATTGAAGAACCTAGGACCCGAACTGAAGAAATACGGTCAGCGCGTGCTGATGGTGTACGGAGGCGGCTCCATCAAGCGCATCGGCCTGTACGACAAGGTGATGAACGAGATGAAGAAAAGCGGTCTGGAAGTGTTTGAACTGAGCGGCGTAAAGCCCAATCCCAGCATCGAGTCGGTACGCGAAGGTGCCCGCATCTGCAAGGAAAAGCAGGTGGATGTAGTATTAGCCGTAGGCGGTGGCTCCACACTCGACTGCACCAAGTTCATCGCAGCCGGTGCCAAGGTGGACTTCGACCCCTGGGACTTCTTCAACGACAAATGGGCACCGCTGACCGAGGCACTGCCCATCCTGGATGTGCTCACGCTGAGTGCCACTGGTTCCGAGATGGACTGCGGTGGCGTCATCTCCAATCCCGCCACCAACGACAAGATTGGCCGACTGGAACCCGTGTTGCAGCCCAAAGCCTCCTTCCTCGACCCCACCACCACCTTCACCGTCAGCCCCTACCAAACCGCCTGCGGGTCGGCCGACATGATGAGCCATATTATAGAAGTCTATTTCAACATGAACGAAGACTTCGACATGCTGGACGGCTTCATGGAGGCCCTGATGCGCAACATTGTCAAGTACGCCCCCATCGCCATGAAGGAGCCGGAGAACTATAAAGCCCGCGCCGAACTGATGTGGACAGGCACCTGGGCCATCAACGGCTTTATCGACGGCGGCAAACGCCAAGCCTGGAGCTGCCACCCCATGGAGCACGAGCTGAGCGCCGTCTACGACATCACCCACGGTCTAGGCCTCGCCATCCTCACCCCCCGCTGGATGGAATACTGTCTGAACGAAAGTAACGTTGACAAGTATGTGCAGTATGCCGAAAATGTCTTCGGCATCCACGGCAACGACAAGATGGATGTGGCTCGTCAGGGCATCCAAGCCCTCCGCAACTTCCTCTTCGGCCAACTAGGGCTGAAATCCACCCTGCCCGAGGTGGGCATCGACGAAACCCACTTCGACTCCATGGCCGAGAAAGCCGTGAAGAACGGCGGCACCCAGTACGCCTTCATGCCTCTTGCCAAAGAGGACGTGAAGAACATCTACAAAATGTGCATGAAATAGGGTACAGTGTATAGTTAATAATTAATGGCTCCTGAAGCCAGATAACTATTAACTCTTTAACCCAAATCGGTCGTTAGGATTTGTGTCAGATTAGTATGACCAAGTGTCGGCCTAATGACCGATTTGGGTTTAACTATTAACAGAATTGTATATTGTATACTATTTGATGACAATGGTGTTTTTGTCGGGGAAGGCCTTCCAGCGTTTGCCGTAGGCATCGTAGGCATCGGTGACCACCACAAAGGCATCGGGGTCAAGGCTGCGAATGGTGGCGGTGACGGTCTCGACCTGTCGCATGGGCAGCACCATGAAAAAGGTGCTGTTGGGCTCCAACGAGTAGAGTCCCTGACTATTGAGGATGGTGGCAGTACGGTCGATATTCTTCAATATAAACTGACGCAACTCAGCGTTCTCTTTCTTTGTGATGATAAAGACCAACTTGTCGTTTTTGGAGCCTGAGACCACGTAGGCAAGGGTCTTGGTCATGAGGAAGATGCAAAGGAGGGAATACAAAGAGAGTATACAGGAGGAGCCGCCCTCGGGGCCGTGACCTGTGCCAACGCCGAAACCAATGACCAGCAGTCCCAGCAGCACGATGATGCCGTCGGTGCAGAGGAGGGCATTGGAAAACTTTACACGGAGATATTTGTTCAGTATCATGGCTATGATGTCGGTGCCTCCGGTGGTGGCCTTGCGGCCAACGATGAAGGCCGAGCCCACCCCCACCAGCACAGGTCCAATGATGGCGGCCACGATGAGGTGGTCCGAAAGATTCAAAATGCCGCCGCAGAGCTGCGCGGGGTCCAACTGCTGCAGAGCCTCTTTGTTGGGATAGACCAGCGACGAGAGGCCGTTCATGATGAGGGGCGTGATGAGGGTGGCAAAAAGGGTCTTCACCCCGATGCCTTTGCCCAAAAGGAAATAGGAGAGGATGAGCAGTGGGATGCTGATCATGTAGCTAAAGGTACCCACCTGCAACTGCGGGAAGAGGTTGTGTAGCACGATGCTGGCACCGAATACGCCCCCCGGCACAAACTTGTAGGGATTGATGAAAAGGACGAATCCCACGCTGACAATGCAGCTGCCGAGGACGATGCTGAGATAGTCCGAAAGGACTGATTTAGTCTTATTTGTATCCATTTTGATTTCGATTGTACGCCTGATTTGAATTTGCAAAGGTACGAAAAAATTTTATAAAAAGGGGGGGGGCTGAAATCATCTCACCTCGGGATTTTCTCTCCGCTCCTTTGCTCCGTCACCACTTCTTGAACACAGTTTATAGAGATTAGTTAATAGTTAATAGTGGCGGGGGGGCAGATAACTATTAACTATTAACTCATTAACTATTAACTATCGCTCTAGTACAAAGTATGACTGATTCTTGCTCGTATTTTTCAATGTGGCGTGTCTTCGACACGC
>DFDY01000054.1:4723-16848 GCA_002368955.1 Bacteroidales bacterium UBA3816 | reverse complement strand
GCTCGTAGACCTCCTCCACGGTGCCCGAATCTTCGCCCACGGCGGTGGCTATGTTGTTGATTCCAACTGGGCCTCCTTTGAACTTGTCGATGATGGTGCTCAATATGCGCAAGTCCATCTCGTCCAGACCATTGCTGTCCACATTGAGAGCCTTGAGGGCATAGCGTGCAATGTCCAATGTGATGGTGCCGTCGCCTTTCACTTGGGCAAAGTCGCGCACACGGCGCAGAAGGAGGTTGGCAATACGGGGGGTGCCGCGACTGCGACGGGCAATCTCAAAGGCCGACTCGGAGGTAATCTTCACCTGTAGCAGTCCGGCGGAACGGTTGACAATTTTGGAGAGGGTTTCGGCATCGTAATATTGCAGGCGGCAGTTAATGCCAAAACGGGCTCGCAAGGGGGCGGTGAGCATGCCCGAACGGGTGGTGGCACCGATGAGTGTGAAAGGTTTGAGGTTGAGTTGGACGCTGCGGGCAGCAGGCCCCGACTCAATCAGTATGTCAATCTTATAGTCCTCCATGGCGGAGTAAAGATACTCTTCCACCACGGGTGAGAGACGGTGGATTTCGTCAATGAAAAGCACGTCGTTGACCTCAAGCGAGGTGAGCATTCCGGCCAGGTCGCCGGGCTTGTCCAACACAGGGCCAGAAGTCATTTTGATATTGACGCCCAGTTCGTTGGCAATGATATAGGAGAGTGTGGTCTTGCCCAATCCTGGAGGGCCAAACAGGAGGACATGGTCGAGTGGCTCGTGTCGCTGTTTGGCGGCACCCACAAATATCCGCAAGTTGTCCAGCACCTGCTGCTGTCCAGCAAAGCTGTCGAACCCCTTGGGGCGGAGCGCACGCTCCACCTCACGTTCTTGCGCCGACTGGCTGTGACCGGTAGCATCTAAGTTGTTGTTCATTCAGGTAAACTTTGAGGGTGCAAAGATACAAAAAAAATAGAATATAGTGCTTTTTTATTTTTATGGCAATAATAAAATTGCTGGCATCGCGTTATTAAAGAAATAAAATATATTTAACTATGAGATCTATTATTGTTGGTACCGACTTCTCCGAAGGGTCGTATATTGCACTAGAATTGGCCGTAGATATTGCCAATCGTATGGAATGTAGCATTGAGGTCATATGGGTCAAACGCCAAAAGAGGCTGATGGATGACGAGCAGGTGGACATGCTGGCCCATCTGGCAGAGGAAAAGTTGGTAGGCCTATGCGAAAAATATCAACCCAAACTAAAATATGGCAAGATGCGCTGGGAGATATGCGAAGGCAAGGTGGCCCCCGTCTTAGCCCGCCATGCCATCCATGCCAACGCCCCGCTCATTGTCATTGGCACCAACGGTGCGTCGGGTTTTGAGAAATACTGGATGGGCAGCACCGCCGTCCGCATTGTGCAGGAGGCCACCGTTCCCGTCATGACTATCCGTCAGGGTTTCAATTTCCACAAAGATTTGGAGCGCATCGTAGTGCCGCTGCGTGTCAACCTCAACTCCCGCCAGAAAGTGCCTACGGCCGCAGAGATGGCCAGATTGTTTGGGTCGGAAGTACACCTGCTGGGGCTCTACGACGCAGAGGCACAGCTCAGCGAGTTGCAAATCTATCTCTTGCAAGCGGCAGAACTGATGGGCAAAGAGGGAGTAAAATGCACCTCTGCCTTGCAGAAATATTCCAACTACAGCGATGCCCTCCTTACCTATGCCGAGAGCATTGATGCCGACCTCGTGGTCATCAACACCGAACAGGACCGCAAACTGGCTCAGCTTTTCCTAGGCACTAATGCCCAGCAGATTGTCCACAACGCCCAGCTGCCCGTGCTCAGCGTGCACCCCAACGACAAACTCTTCTTCCTTTCCAAGTCATGAGCAGAGTGGTCATAGTGGGGGCTGGCGCGGCCGGTATGATGGCTGCAGTGGCCGCGGCCGAACAGGGGGCCGAGGTGGTGCTGATTGAGAAGATGGACCAGGCCGGACGCAAACTGCGCATCACCGGCAAAGGCCGTTGCAATCTCACCAATACCGCCCCCCTCAAAGAGTTCATCACCCATATCGGTCCTGACGGCCGTTGGATGCGCAACTGTTTTGCCCAGATGTTCAACACCCAACTGATGGACTTCTTTGAACAGCGAGGGGTGCCGCTGGTAGAGGAGCGCGGCAACCGCGTCTTCCCCAAAAGCGGCAAGTCGCTCGACATCTTTCTTGCCCTCATCAACGACCTGGAAGAACGCCCCAATGTTGAAATCCGAAAGAACTGCGCTGTGAAGAGCCTCACCGAAGACCGCCACGGTGTGCGCCTACAGGATGGCACGACAGTGCGGGGCGACGCCCTTATCATTGCCACCGGGGGCCTCTCCTACCCCACCACCGGCTCTACCGGCATCGGCTACCGTCTGGCCGAAGAGGCCGGACACTCCGTCATTCCACAGGTTCCCTCGCTGGTGTCGCTCACCTGCGAGGAGCCCATTCCGCAAGAGCTAGAAGGCTTTGTGCTGAAGAACGTGGGCCTCAGCATCACCCAGCCAGACGGAAAAAAACTCTACGACAACTTCGGCGAGATGACTTTCACCCACCACGGCATCGACGGCCCCATCGTGCTCTCCGCCAGCCGACAGGTGAGCCGGATGCTCCATGAGGGGCTGAAACTCATCGCCCATATCGACCTTAAACCAGCCCTCTCAACCGACACCTTGGACCACCGCCTAATTGCCGACCTCGACAGCAATGGCACCCGCCTTTTCAACGACGCTTTGCGCCTATGGTTGCCCGCCGAGTTGGTCACACTGGCCCTTACCCGCTGCCATATAGAGTATTACAAACGGCTGAACCAAATCAATGCCGCCGAACGCAAACGGCTGCTCAACTTCCTCAAAAACGTTGAGTTCACCCTCAACGGAACCGGCGACTACAATACAGCCATCGTCACCCAAGGGGGTGTGGACACCAAAGAAATCAACCCTAAGACCATGGAGTCGAAACTCACTCCCGGCCTCTATTTCGCGGGCGAAGTGCTCAACCTGGATGCCGACACCGGTGGGTACAATCTCCAAATAGCCTTCTCCACCGGATTTGCCGCCGGACGAGCTGCCACCCAGCAGCAGCCCTCTGCCTAACGTCTATAAATCAAACACCCATGAAACACATATTATTCTCCTTACTTTTCTTTCCTGTCCTTTTTTCATGTCCTGCCATGGGGCAACCCCTGAAGCACTATGAAATGCAGGTCAACTCATTCAAGCTGTATGACGCCGCCTCTATGGCCAAGTACACTTTTCAGATTGACAAACAGCGCAACCGTGTCAAGGACAACCCCGAGGACTGGGAAGACATCATCTTCACCAATCGCGACCACACCAGCCACATCCGTCTGATTCACCATCCGGGCGATGCCGAATACGAAATGGCCGGTTTCGAAGTGCGCAAAGGACTCCCTGATGCCGACGAGACCCATTATGCCACCCTCCCCGACAAGGTGTTCATGACACCCCACGGCATTATGATTGGGCTGAAAGAAAATGAGGTAATCGACATCCAAGGTCAGCCCCACAGCATTTTTCAAGAGGGTGACTTCAAGGTGTATAACTACACCGACGAAGACTCAAAGTCATGGATACTACGCAAGTATAACCAGGTGGGCTACATTCTTCAATTCTGGTTTCTCAACGGGGTACTGGTGCGATATAGTTTTGGGTTCGAATATCCTTAATGCCAAATCCTTCCAAGGGCCTCACCCTCGCCCTTCTTGAAATTCATCCACCGCAATAGTGGCATCCTCCCAAGCCTCCATTTGCTGGTCTAGCTGGTCTTTGAGCGACTGATACTGGGTGTAGAAATCGCCATCTTGAGCGTTTCCAGAAGCAAGCACTGCCTCCTTCTCGGCAATCAGTCCTTCCAGCCGTTCAATTTCCTTCTCTATCTTCTCCACCGCATTGCGCAGTTTGCGCAGCTCCCGTTCGCGGTCCTTACTCTGTTCGTAGGCCTGCCGACCTTGGCTTTGGGCTGATTTGGCATTGTCAGAAGCATGGGATTGGCGTGCCTGCTGCTTGGCGTTCTCGGCCTCGCGCCAGTCGAGAAACTCATAAATATCGCCTTTGAACTCATGCACCGCCCCATCTCGAAACTCGTAGAGCATCTCCGTCAGCCCGTCTAAGAAATCGCGGTCATGAGACACCAAAATCAGAGTTCCCGTGTATTGAAGAAGGGCATTCTTGAGAATGTCCTTGGAATCCATGTCCAAATGGTTGGTCGGCTCGTCGAGCACCAGCAGGTTGGAAGGTGTAAGCAGCAGTTTGGCAAGAGCCAGACGGGCCTTCTCGCCGCCCGAAAGCACTTTCACCTTCTTGTCACAGTCTTCGCTGTCGAAAAGGAACTGGCCCAGGATATTTCGAATTTTGGGTCGGATGTCGCCTGTAGCAATGTCGTCGATTGTTTGGAAAACCGTTTTCTCGCCGTCCAGCATAGCAGCCTGATTCTGGGCATAGTAGCCCACCTGCACCTGTGCGCCCAGCTTGAAAGAGCCGGTATAGTCCTTGATGTCGCCCACGATAATCTTAGCCATGGTGCTCTTGCCCTCACCGTTTTTGCCTACGAAAGCCACCTTCTTGCCCGAAGTGAGCAAGAAGTCAACGTTGTCAAAAACCTGCAAGTCGCCATAGGCCTTACCCAGATGCTCCGCCTCCACCACAATCTTGCCACTGTGCGGGGCCGGCTGGAACTGGAAGTGGATATTCTCGGTGCTCACCTCGTCAATCTGCACCATCTCCATTTTGTCCAGCATCTTGATGCGGGACTGCACCTGTTTGCTCTTGGTTGCCTTATAACGGAAGCGTTCGATGAAAGCCTCAATCTGAGCCACCTGCCGCTGTTGGGCGGTGAGTTGCGCCATCTGCGACGCACGCCGCTCCTGCATTTGAATGACATACTCCGAATAGGAGCACTTGTAGTCGTAAATGCGGCCAGCGGTTATCTCGATAGTACGCTTGGTGATGTTGTCTAGAAAAGTGCGGTCGTGTGAGACCAACACCACTGCACCGGGGTAGCCCTGAAGAAAATTCTCCAGCCATTGGATAGACTCGATGTCGAGGTGGTTCGTGGGCTCGTCAAGCAAAAGGAAATCGGGCTGGCTCAACAGCAGCTTGGCCAGCTCCACCCGCATCTGCCAGCCTCCGCTGAACTCGGCCACGGGACGCCCGAAGTCGCTGTGCTTAAAGCCCAACCCCAGCAACACCTTCTCGGTGTGTTCCTGACGGCTGTCGGCCCCGAGCAGCACCATCTGTTCGGTCACCTCGTTGTGGCGGTTAAGCAAGCGGGTGTAGTCATCGGACTCATAGTCGGTGCGCTCGGCAATCTCATCAGTGAGTCGCTGCTGCAAAGCCACCAACTCGTCGATGCGGCTAAAGGCTGTGAGGGCCTCGTCCATGACGGTGCGGGTGGTGTCGGGCACCATCTCCTGTGGCAGATAGCCCACCTCTTGTCCCGAGGACATAACCAAGGTGCCAGTTTCGGGCTGCTGCCAGCCACAGAGAATTTTCAGCAAGGTGGACTTGCCCGCTCCGTTCTTTCCCACCAGACCCACTCTGTCGTGGTCGGCTATATTGAATGTTACACCATCAAAAAGGTTGGTGCCGGTAAACTGCACCGAGAGGTTATTTACTGCTATCATAATAGTGAATAGTTTAATAGTGAATAGTTAATAATGACAGGCTCTCGCCCCCAATATTAACTATTCACTATTAAATATAATCTCAACTCTACTTCTCTACTTCAGACTGAAGTTGACAGGGAGGTTGAACTGTGAACGGACGGGCTTACCGCGCTGTTTGCCGGGTTTCCAACGAGGCATACTTTTGACAACGCGTACAGCTTCGGCACCGCATCCACCGCCAATGTCACGGAGGATTTTGATGTTTCCGACACGGCCGTCTTTCTCAACAACGAAGGAGACGAACACACGTCCCTCAATGTTGTTCTCCTTGGCCAGTTGGGGGTACTTGATGTTCTCGGACAAATACTTGGAGAGGGCTTCCAGACCACCGGGGAATTCAGCATCTTCCTCAACAACCAGAAAGATTTCCTCTTCGACTTCTTCTACCTCTTCCTCAACCTCAACGCGGGTAAACTCCTCCTGAGCCTTGTTGGCGTTATCGTCGGCGTTAATAAGACCTACCTCATTGGTAAGTTCGGCATCGTTCTCCACAACCGTAAGGTCTGTGGCAACAACCTCGGGCTCTTCGGGAGGTGGCGGGGGAGTTTCTTCCGGCGGTGTATTGAGAATGTCGGCATCAATTTCCGAAGCAACGGTACGGGTGGTGACATCCTTCACCTCCTTGTCGTACTTGCGGACATTGAAAGCGACCAACACAGCAGCCAAAATGACTACCAAACCGATTTCCAAGAACAATCCTCTGCGATTTTCGAGGTCTGCCTTTTGGGTTTTCTTTGCTTCCATGTTATTTATTTTTAATTTGTTATTTACACTTCAGGATGCTTTTGGGGCATCTTTTTTCAACTCCAAAGATAGCAATTTTTCTTGAATTATCAACAATTCGATGTAAAAAATTTTTTTTTGGAAAGGCCTAACGGCTTCCCCAAAGTGCCTTAATGCAGTTCGAAGTTGATCGGCACCGTGTAGCTAGTTCTGACGGGGCGACCATTCTGAAGGCCGGGAGTCCACTTGGGCATCATCTTGATGACACGCATGGCCTCGGCGCCACATCCACCCCCAATATCGCGGGCCACCTTGACGTGCCCTACACTGCCATCCTTCTCCACCACAAAGGTGATATAGACCTTGCCAGTGATGGAACCGTCCTTGGCCAGCTGTGGATACTTGATATTCTGGGCCAGAAACTCCATCAGGGCAGCCATACCGCCCGGATACTCGGCCTCCATGTCGGGAATCTGGATTATCACATCCTCATCTTCAATATCCTCTACAGGCACTTCCACCTGAACAAACTCCGGCGCGGCCCTGTTGAAGGCGTCGCCATAGTCCATGGGCATGGCTTCGTTGGCGGGAGTCTGGTCGTTGTCTATCACCTTCAGGTCGGTCATTGGGGTTTCAATCTCGGCGGGCGGTTCGGGCGGGGTCACCTCTGTGGGCGGCACAATGAACTCTTCGGGAATCTGCCAGCGGTCGGCTCGACTGAGCCCATCATGGGCCTTGTTGTCGTAGGATCTGACATTGAACGCCGCCAAAACAGCTGCCAGCACTACTACCATTCCGATTTCAGCGAACAGCACCTTGTTTCTTTCAAGGTCTGCCCTTCTGCTTTTTTTACTTTCCATAACTTTGGGTTTTAAAGGGTTAGTACTAAAAATTCGAAATCTGATAGTAGTCTGTCATGTATGATAATTTAAAGATCCAAAGATATATTAATGTTATTTTTCTCTAATAACGCAAACCACGACTTTTTATTGTATACCTTAATTAAATTTTTTAATACTAATACAATTCATATACAAAACACATAAGCGCAACAACTTAGCCACACCTCACCCGCTTCTGTAGCGTGCGAGGTGTGGCAAGGGTGTGGGGGGGAAATGGGTTGGAAAGGGTGGGGTGGCGTAGTCAAGGCTACTTTTGGCCGCCGGTGCGGGCTTTGCCCTCCAGCTCCATCTTGCCCAACCGAAGGGTGAGGCCCAGGGAGACATAGCGCGAGCTGTTGCGCTGGGTTGAGGCAGAGGCCAGATAGGGGTTGAGGCCGGTAAAGGTGCTGACATAGCTGCCAAAGAGGTCCTTGGCGTTGAGGTAGAGCGAGAGCCGGCGGTCCAGCAGGTCGGCGCTGACCCCGAGGTCGGCCACGAAGGTGGGGTCGGAAAAGTACATGAAGGTGAGCTGCCGCGTATTGTAGCGGATGTTGCCAAAGAGCTGCAATTTGTTCCACAGTTTGGCCCAGACGTTGAGTCGGACCGAGGCGTTCCATTGGGAGCGGTCGTTCCACTGGTCGGGACGGAAAAGCACGTGGTAGGCATAGTTGTCGAGCGACAATTCGAGGCGGGCGTTGAAGAAGGCGGTGGGACGGTAGGTGAGGTTGAGCATGGCCCCGGCAGTGTGGGAGCGACCAATGTTGGCGGGCACGGAGAAGGAAACAGCACGTCCATAGACGGGGTGGTAGACCACGTCATTGAGGGTGCCTATCTGGTTGGTGGAGGCACGGTAATAGAAGTTGAGCCCGAGGGAGCCGAAACCGTCCCAGTACTTCTGCCAACTGCCTTCGACATTATGGGTGTGGGCGGGGACCAACTGGGGGTTGCCGGTCGTGAAGCTCCATTCGCCGTACTCGATAAAGTCGCTCAGGCTGACGGCTCCGGGGCGCGAGGAGCGGTGGGTGTAGCTGAGTGCGAAGTTGTGCATGTTGTCGGTGTGATAGGAAAGATGGAGGGACGGCACCCAAAAGGGGAAGCGGGCTTGGGTTTCGACGGAGCGGTAGCCACTATAAGAGGTGGAGGAATGGTCTTGCCCCAGCTGCAGGCCTGCCTTGGCGGTGAAGTGGCCCAGGCGGCGCTGGAGGGTGGCGAAGGCGTGGTAGCTCAGCTCGGTGTTGGAACGGGTGAAGCTGCGGAGGGTGTCGCGACGGAGGCCGGGAAGGCTGTCGCGGGTGTAATGGTAGTGGCTGGGGAAGTTGTAGTTGAAGCTGCCACCCACCTCGGCCTCCCAATCGTTTGCGAAGGGGAGGGCGTAGCCGCCGTCGAGGTTGGTCATGGCCCAGTTGTCGAAGCGCATCACCTCCCACAGCTGGCGGTCGAGGGTGGGCTGCTCGGCATACTGGCGCACCATGGTGGCGGTGCTTTGGTAGCCATAGCCGTTGATGCCGCCTCGCAGCCACAGTTTGCGCCCCTTGTCGTCGAAACGGCGGGTGTAGTCAGCACCCGCGAAATAACCACCCTGCGGCACGGTGCCGTCGTTGGTGGCGTGAAAGCTGTAGTTGCCGGGGGCATAGATGTACTCACGCCAGTCCTGCTCGACCACAGTGGCACTGCGGTAGAAGGAGGGGTAGCCGCCGGCCCAAAAGGTGAGCGTTCGCTGGGTGTCGAAGTCGTAGGTGCCGCTGAAGTGGAGGTAGCCGCCGTGGCGGTAATAGTCGTGGCGCGAAGTGGAAGACTGGGTGGCAGTGAGGTCGCCCGAGGGGGTGAGGAGGGTGATTGAGCCTTGTCCGTTGCTCCAAGTGTGGCTGTAGTCGTATTCGACGTAGGCGTTGAAAGAGAATTTCTTGCCTCCATAGACATAGGAGAGCCAAGGGGAGATCTGGGGGCGCTGGTTGCCACTGGCTCCGAGAGCCAGGAACTCGTTGCGCTGAATCCGCTTGGTGGTAACGATGTTCACCACAGGTCCTCCGCCACCGTAACGGGCAGAGGGATTGGAGATGACCTCGATGCGCTCGATGCTGTTGGCGGGCAGGAGTTTGAGGTACTCTTTGAGGTTCTCACCGCTGAGGTGCGAGGGGCGGTCGTTGAGCCACACCTCTACGCTTTGCGAGCCGCGCAGGGTGATGTTGCCTTCGGCATCGACCTCTATGCCAGGGGTGTTCTGCAAGGCGTCGGTGGCCGAGCCGTTCTGGACGGAAGGGTCTTCGGCAACGTTGTAGAGCTGCTTCTCGCCATCGACGGCAAAGAGGGGCCGCTGGGCAATGACCTGCACCTCCTCCAGAGCCTTGGCCGAAGGGGAGAGGTAGATGGAGTCGGTCTGCGAGGTGGCCAGGGTGTCGGTATTTTGGGCGTAGGTCGCGCCCGCTGCTGTCAGGAGCAACAGCAGCAACAAGAGTTGCTTTTTCATGGGAATTAGGTATTTACTATTCGGTGCGCTGTTTGGATTATTGCTTAGAGCATTTTCAGCAGTTGCCTTTCAATCTCGGCCTCCATGTCCTTCGAGTAGCCTACGTACACCTGCATTATCTTGCCTTTGCGGTTGACAAAGAACAGGGTGGGATAGCCCGAGACATGATAGGTCTCGGCTAGTTCACGGTCGGCGAAAGCCACGGTGTAGGAGATGCCCCGCTTGGACAAGAAGTCGGCCATCGCGTCTTCGTCGGGGTCGTCAAAGGGGTCGATGCCCACCATGACGAAGCCACGGTCCTTGTACTTCTCGTGGAGGCGTTGCAGCGCAGGCAGGGCCGCACAACAAGGGGCGCAGGACTTGTAGAAGAAGTCTATCAGCACCACCTTGCCCCGCAGGTCGGAGAGGCTGAGGGTGTCGCCCGACAGCGTGGGCAGCGCCCAGCCGGGCGCCACCGACCGCTTACGGAGCGGCTTGGGGGCTTCGTAGGGAACGTAGTTGGAGAGCTTCACGTTGGCGGGGACGGCATTGAGGGTCAGCTGCGACTCGTCGACGGTAGGCTCAAAAGAGAGTAGGCGACACTCTTCATACTGATACATTGTGTCCAGCCCTTCCACAATGTCATAGGCGTTGGAGTATCTGACCTGCAAATAGTCCTCCTTGTCAATCCACAGGGTGGTTTCGTTACGGATAATCTTCATGCCGAAGTTAGCATCAGGCTCATCAGACGTGGGTCCGTTGATGACAACCTGATAGCAGGGCCTTCCGTCGATTGTTGTTTCCTGCATGTCGTAAGTATAATTGCTGTCGGCCAGCAATTCATCACTCATCAGCACAAAAGTACTTTGCTCTGTGAGCGGTTCATAAAATTTATAGTTGCGACGGAAACGAATGATTTCATCCGCCCACTCCGCAGTCGGCATGGTGGTTCCCGTACCGTCATTGAAATCCACCAATTCGTTGCCAGTGTACAGTGAGCTCCAATCCGAACCGTCAGGATTTCCCATCAGAAAGTATTTCCCAAAGATGGTGTCGGTTGGCACTTTCTTGAAGTGGCAATACTGACGTTCCACCGTGGTGTCCTTATCGCTCATGTACTTCATTCTGCGTTCCATCTCGTAATGGCCGCACTGGACGGACTGGCACTTTTGGCGCGACTGGCGAATGATGCTTTTTGCATCTGGGGTTTGGGCCGCAGCACCGACACAGAAGGCCACGAGCGCAACGGTCACTAAAAAAAACCTTTTCATAGACAATCCGTATTTATGGTAAATACTCTATATTAACGATTCCACAAAGTGCCAGCCTTCTTGACACGCCGCAGGGTGACCTGTAGGATGAAGCGGTCGCCCTCCATGCGGGGGTTGAAATAGCCGGTGGTGTCGTAGCGTTGGCGGGCATCGGGCACGAGGGCATTGTTCCGGAATTCCCACAGGGTGTCTGTTTCCACCTTGGTTTTGCCCAGAGCTGTCCGCACCTTGCTTCCGTAGGTGGTTTGGCCGTCGGTGGCAGCGCCCAACAGACGGTTGCCGGTGCTGTAGGTGTAGAGGCTGTCCTTGGGGCTGGGCACCACTACCTGGGCAAAGATGGTGTCGACCTGCTTGCCTTCGTATACCTCGATGATTTCATCACCATTGGTTCTGGTGGTGGAGGAAACCTCGACGGTGTCTATGCGGTAGCTGCCGTCAGAAAGACCCGTGAGCATCTTGCCCAACCCGCCCAGTGGGTCGGCATCGACGAAGCGCAGGACAATGCTGTCACCGTCGCAGTGGAGAGTTTCCAACATCATGTTGAGCCAGGGGTTGCCATTGCTATCGTAGAGATGCAGGCCATCGTCGTCAATGCGGTAGGAAGCCAGTTCTTTTTGGTCTAAGTCATTGCGGAGGAAGATCTGCAGTTGTCCATCGCGGTGGAAGGCAAAGATGCGGTTCTCCAGCCCTATGAACTCGCTGCAATGGAGGGTGGGTTCCTCGGGATTGTCGGACTGCAGGGCCATGCCGGTCACCTGGTAGAAGCCTTTGAGCGTATTGGTCGAGGCACATCCGGCCAGCAGCATCAGGGCCACGATGGGCAGAGCCACCAACGGCAGCATCCAGCCCCGACGCGAACGGCGGCGCGCCATCATGGCTATGCGGCTGCGGCTCATGCTGTAGTCAAAGGTGTTGGCCAGTGGGCTGTAGGGTCTGCCACTTACCTGATGGTAGAAAAGTTGGGCATAATCAGCCCCTTGTTCTGAGCCCAGCATCATGCGGTCGGCAATAAACTCATGCACCCGTTTCAATTCACGGACATAGAGCCATGCAAAGGGGTTGAACCAGAGCATCACTTTGACCAGTTGGCCGAAGAGGATGTC
>DFDY01000054.1:0-4659 GCA_002368955.1 Bacteroidales bacterium UBA3816 | reverse complement strand
GCTGTGAAGGCCGCGCACATGCACCCGCTCGTGCCCCACCAACTGCTTTACTTCCTGCGGGGAGAAGCCCTTCGTGCCCACCACGATATGCCTGCCGAAGGAGAAGGCTGGCGTGTCGTCGGGCAAGAGGCTGACACGGATGCCATCTTCCACGCGATAAGGCAGCTGGCGCAGACGGCTCCGCAACCGCAGCAGCCGCACAGCCAACAGCACCAGCATCACGGCAAAGCCTACCCAATAAACTATGCCTAGGCCTGTAAGCAGATAGTCCCACCCGCTGGGCGAGGCATATCCTTCGCCGAAGGCAGAGGGTAATTCCTTATAATAGGTAGTCATTTGGCTTTGTGTGGTGGATGGAGTGCCCAAAGGTAAAGCGGATTCCTCCACTGAGGGAAGTTCTTCGGCAGCCATCAGCCGTTGGGCAATGGGGGTGCCTAAAGGGATGGAGAGCGGCAGATGCACCAAAGGCAGCAACAAAGAGAGCAGCAGTGTGCCCAAGAGATAGCACCGCCGCATGGCAAAGCGGGTTTCGCGCCGCATCAGCAGCCAATAGGCCCCAAAGAAAAGCACTGTGGCCATGGTGGAAAGCAGTAGGTATCTCATTGCTTGTCCTCCTTTCCTTTTTCTTGACTGCGACGTTTCTCCTCTATGATACGGCTCAGCGTTGCCAGCTCCTCCTCGCCCACAGCGTCTCCATTGACAAAATAGGAGACCAGCGAAGCGTAGGAGGCATCAAAATAGTTCTGCACCAACGACCCTAGCATCTTGCCGGAGTAGGCTTCCTTGCTCACCAGCGGATAATACTGGTTGTTTCCATTAAATTCTTTGTGACCCACGAAGCCCTTTTGCTCCAGGATGCGAATTTCGGTCAGCATCGTGCGATAGGCGGGTTTGGGCTCCTCCACAGCGGCAGCTATATCGCCTGCAAACCCTTTGCCCAAACGCCAGACAGCCTGCATGACTTGCTCTTCAGCTTTGGTCAGCGTGGTGGTCAGTTCTTTTTTCTTTCTTGCCATAATTATTAAGATTTTAAATTTAACCTATGGACTAAATATTTAATCAACCTTTCAAAACGAAAAAAGAAAAATATTATTGTCCCATTTGGATTATTTTTTTAATCCAATGGAGATATATTACTTCAAAACACTATTCTCCAAATACTTAATGAATAAAAATTTTCTCAAAAAAAGTCTTGAAAAAGGGTCTTTTTCATTGGTTGAAAGGGGCTCGGCACTACACTATCGGTGAAAAAAAGTTTTTGTGGGGTCAGAAAAAAAGCGTACTTTTGCAATCTGATATGGATAGCAGTCGTTTCATCATTTGCCGTGCCGCGGCAGGTTCTGGCAAGACCTACACCCTTGTGCGCCAATACCTGCAGCTGGCCTTCTCGGCTGAGGAGAAAGACCTCCGCAGCCGTTTCACCCGCATTTTGGCCATCACCTTCACCAACAAAGCCGCCAACGAGATGAAGGAGCGCATCTTGCGCGAGCTGGACAACATGGCCGCCGACGGCACCGCCTCCAGCATGGGCAGCGACATAGCACAATCCATGCACCTCGACGACAGCACCCTTCGCCGCTACGCTTCCATCGTGCGCAAAGCCATCCTACACAACTATTCCGACTTTGCCGTCTGCACCATCGATAGTTTCATGCACCGACTGGTGCGCACCTTTGCCCACGACCTGAACCTGCCGCTCAACTTTGACGTATACATCGACAACAGCGACCTCATCCAGAATGCCGTCGACGAGCTGATGGCACAGGTGGGCACCGAAGGACAGGAAGAGCTGACCGAAGTGATGTGCGAGTTTGCCGAGAGCCGCATGGTCGACGGCAAGAGCTATATGATTGAGAACGAACTGGCCAACTTGGCCTCAGAACTCTTCAAAGAGCAGACACCGGAATACCTGCAAGACCTCTCGCACCTGGACATGGCCCAGTTCCGCCAAATCAACCGCGACATGCGGCAGGCCAACCGTGCTTACGAGCAGCAGATGAAAGCCCTAGGCCAAGAGGCCCTGGCGGCCATCACCTCGGCAGGCCTCGACCCCGCCGACTTCTACCATGGGGCCACCGGCGCAGGCACCTACTTCCGCAAGCTGGCCGACGGCATCCTTGCCGAACCCAACAGCTACGTCCTTGCCTATCTCGAAGGCGACAAACTGGGCTCCGCCAAATGTCCCGCCGCCACCAAGGAAGCCCTCGCCGCCATCAAGCCACAGTTGCAGGCCCTCTTCGGGCGCATACAGGCCCTCTCCGTCTGCGAGGGAGTGCGCTACAACACCCGCCGACTGCTGCTGAAAAATCTCTATTCCCTGGCCCTCATCAACAAGTTGAACGAACTGGTGGGGCGCTACTCCAAGGAGAACGAGATAGTGCATATCTCCGAGTTCAACAAACGCATTGCCGAAGTGGTGCAGGACGAGCCCACCCCTTTCATTTACGAGCGCATCGGCAACCGTTACTATAACTACCTTATCGACGAATTCCAAGACACCTCGCGGATGCAGTGGCAGAACCTGGTGCCGCTGCTGGAGAACGGCGTAGGGGCAGGCCACACCTCGCTGGTGGTGGGCGACGGCAAGCAGGCCATCTACCGCTTCCGACAGGGCGACGTTGACCAATTCATCAGCCTGCCCCATGTGGACAATGCCGTCCACGGCCGCCTGTTGGAAAGCCCCGGCACCGCCGTGCTCAACCGGCTGGAGCGCAACTTCCGCTCGGCCAGGACCATCGTGGAATTCAACAACCACTTCTTCGAGTGGGCCATCCGCAACCGCTTTGCCGACAACGACGAGCTGAAGAGCATCTACCTGGGCACCGGCGACGAGCCCGACCTTTGCCAGACGCCCACCAAAGAGGGCGGCTACGTGCAAGTGGGATTCTGGGAACTGGAGAAAGACCGCACCCCCCTATGGGAAGAGATGCTGCGCGACATTCACGACCTCACCGACCAGAAGGGCTACCAACTGCGCGACATGACCGTACTGGCGCGGGACAACGGCACCCTGGCCGAAATATCCACTTTCCTGACCAACCAAGGGGTGCCGGTGGTGTCGAGCGAGTCCTTCCTGCTGACCCAAAGCCGCGTGGTGATGCTTATGCGCAGCCTCCTGCAATATCTCTTGGACGGCAGCGACCGCGTTGCCGCCATGCGTATGCTGCAATACCTGAAAAGTTTGGGCAAAATCAAAAGCCTGCATCAGGAAGTATTCCTCCAAAGCCGAGGGGCGGTAGACCTCGACGCCCTGCTCCGGAGCGAGGGGCTGCCGTTGGACACCACAAAACTGCGCAACCTGGGGCTCTACGACTGCTGCGAAGAGGCCCTGCGCATGCTGCAACTGGGCACCACCGAGACCGCCTACACCGCCACCTGGCTCAACGTGGTGGCCAAATATGCCAATAGCCACCGGCAGGACTTGAGCGAATTTCTGGAGTGGTTCGACCAGCAAAAAGACCGCCTCTCCACCAGCACCGCCAGCGACCTTGACGCCGTGCAGCTCATGACCATCCACAAAGCCAAAGGCCTTGAGAAGCCCATCGTCCTCTACCCCATCCTCACCAAGCGTGACATGCAGGACAGCATCTGGGTGCACATCCCGCAGGAAGAGCAGTTGCCCCTGCCCTCCAGCCTTATCCGCCCAAGCCAAAAGGAACACACGCTTTTTGACCAAGAATACCAAGTCGAGCTGCAAAAGTCCGACATGGACCGCATCAACGTCCTCTATGTGGCCCTCACCCGCCCCAAAGAGAAACTGCTTGTCTACTGCCAGAGCAACAAGAAAGACGAGGGCACCGACTACAGTTCCCTGCTGCGCGACTACCTTTCGACCCTCGACGGCCTGCAAGAGGTGCGCGACAGAGTGGTAGCCCTGGGCGAGAACGCCGCCAAAGCCGCCGCCAGCCAGCCATCCGACCAGACAAACACTGCCCGCAACGTCACCCTCGACTCCCTCAGCTTTCCCGACTGGGCCGACCGCATTGCCATTGCCGAGCAGTCGTCCAAGATATTTGGCCAACTGGACGAAGCCTCCGTACGCCGAGGCAACCTGATGCACGAGTTGCTCTCGCTGATACACAGCCGCAACGATGCAGCGCAAGCCCTGCAAACATTCCTCCAAAGCAACCCCCTGGAGGAAAGAGAGGCCGCCGCCCTGGAGGCCATGCTCCACCAGATGATGCAGCAAACAGACGTGGCCCAATTCTTCCAACCCCAGCACCCATGCAAGAACGAGTGCAGCCTGGTATGGCAGGGCGAGGTGCTGCGGCCCGACCGCATCGTCTTTGCCCCCGAGCAGACCTGGGTGGTGGACTTCAAGACCGGCACACGCCACGACAGCCACGTCGCCCAAGTGCTGCGCTACTGCGAAGCCATCCGCGCCATGGGCTATCCCAACGTCAAGGGCTACCTCCTCTACATTGAGCCGCGGCACTGCCACGTGCAACCTTGCGAATAACCACCGCCACACGCCCATTGACTTTAAGTGGCTCTTCTCCACACCCGCTAATGACACGATATAAAACCGCTACTTACACACTGCCCACTCGCTCTAATAGCGGACAAGAGCGACTTTGGAGGGAAAAAGTAGCATAGCAGCAGCGGTCTATAGGCCTCGCGTTGGGGGCAAAAAAAGAAGGCTCTAGTTTGATAAAAGAC
>DFDY01000072.1 GCA_002368955.1 Bacteroidales bacterium UBA3816 | reverse complement strand
GCTCCTACGTCTACTACATCCGCTACCGCGACACCTCCGTCAACGGCTGGAAAAACCTCAAAGGCACCGTCACCCTCATCCGCTGACCATAGCGATTGGTGATTAGTGAATGGTGTTAAGTCGGTAAGCAAAATTAATGTGCATATTGTTTAAACACGAATTACCATTAATAATCCATTAATTTAAAATTAATGGTCAATTAGATGGCAATTATATGTAAAATAAATTTGAGCAATTACTTTAATAGAGAAAGAACAAGTAGAATTAAGACATAAAGAAATAATACAAAGTGTTTTCGCTTTTCTTTTTGATTCAATTCAAATATTTTTTGTATCTTTGCATCGTGAATTAATGACAGACCTATAACAGAAACACCACATACCGTGTCAAACGAAGAGAACAACATTTTGGACTACATTGTTGCAATCATCAGCGATTTTGCCGAGCGTTTCAATCTTACCACAACTCAGGCGTACCGATACCTTGACACAAACAAAGGCATCGATTTCCTCTTGCGCAACTATGATGTCGAGCACACCTTTTCTTTCGACGATGTAGTACAAGATGTGGCTGAATTCTGCCATAACAGAGGAGGAGTATTGATATGATACTATACCATGGCTCAAATGTCAGTGTCGCTGTGATTGACCTCGGAAAGTCGAATGTTGGCAAAGACTTCGGCTGCGGATTTTATCTCACACCTTATGAAC
The DNA here is from genome assembly GCA_002368955.1 of Bacteroidales bacterium UBA3816. Lineage (GTDB taxonomy): Bacteria > Bacteroidota > Bacteroidia > Bacteroidales > P3 > Colimorpha. The sequence goes on along the minus strand of DFDY01000072.1, from coordinate 6,045 downwards.
AGCACGCCCTTCGTCAGGCTCAACGCAAGACGGAAATGGAAAATACAGGTGTCCCTACTGTTACAAAATATCAATTTAACGAGCTGGCTTTATCAAATGGGGATTTGAACGTAAAGGTTTTCGAAAGTTACACTTCAGATTGGGCAGACTTTGTGCTGATGAATCGACAAAACAGGAGCCATATCCAAGCCCATACATACGACATTGTTGTCGGTCCTGTCGCCAACGATGCCGTGGGCTATCAAATACGTCGATTCATAGGTGGTATAATCACCAAAGAGCAGCTGCTTGAAGAACTAAGATACATGAAAGAGTCAAGCATACAATATTTCTTCAGCACAGACAGGGCCCTCAAATACCTCACTGTATTATGACTCGTGAAAGTTATATGATAGAAGAACTGACCAAGGACATGGTCAGACTGCTTCGGGAGGAGCAAGGCATGAGTCTGGACGATGCCCTGCGCTGTGTCTATACATCCAATACCTATAACAAACTCACCAACCTAAACACCGGACTCTATTTCCAGAGCACCGCGTATGTTTATGCCCTGCTCATTACGGAAATTACAAATCAAAAATAAATGCATATCTTTGCAGCGTAAAACTGAAACAACAAACTATGGCATAAAACAAAGGAATAGAATAATAAAGACATATTAAAGCGTTTTTGCTTTTCTTTGTATCGTTGAAATCTCGACAATTTCATCTATCATTACACAAGAAAAGGAAACGCTCACGGTAACCGTGAGCTTTCTTGTTCGTAATGATAGGTAGTCGAGAACCTCAACGATGAACAATTAAAGTTCACGGCTTTTTTTTGCACACATTTAAACAATTCATAACAACAACATTCAAAAAACCGATGGGCCGATGGTTAATAACCGGCAACAATTCACATGAAGAAAATCGTATTTCTTTGCCTCGCCCTCATGGCTGCCGCCCTCGGCTTCGCCCAGCAGCAGCTCGCCACCCTCAACCACAACGACAGCATCACCGTCTACTACGGTGCCTCTGCCCTGCAGCAGGCGCACGCTGCCGCCGTCAATGGCGACATCATCACCCTCTCGCCTGGGGCATTCAACAGCGTGAACATCACCAAAGCAGTTACTATCCGAGGGACAGGTGCTTGGAGTGACACTAATGGTACCTCCCAAACTATAATACTAAATTCTCTCTATTTTAGCGGACCACAAGATCCACTTCACCATCTCTCTATCGAAGGTATTTATTTCTTAAATGATGTGCTCATTAGTAGTTCAGGCCTATATAATCCTCAGTTTTCCAAGTGTTATTTCAATGGTAATTTCTATTGCCGATACCAAAATGATGGTTTGATGCTAAATGCCATGTTTGTAAACTGCTTTTTAACAAAATGGTTTGCTTCATACAATAATGGGCCAACCGGTGCGAATAACACACATTTTGTTAATAGCGTGATTTCAGACTCTTGGTATTCTAATTGCCCAGACACCTACATCAATTGTATACTGCAACAAGAACCTAATAATGACAATATGTTGCGCAGAACGTTTCAGAACTGCATATTGTTTTTTAACTATGGTTATCCTAGCTGTCCTAGTGGAAATAGTTTCACAGCACAAAATTGTATATTTATTAATATTTATGGGGGTTCTAATGTTTGCTGCAACCTCTTTAGTGGGCATGATAACCACGTTCTATGGAATATGTGTAGTTGGAACTCAGTTTTTTCAACAACTGGATATTATGAGTTGATAGACAGCATTGCTGCCACATGCCTCGGCAATGACGGCACACAGGTGGGCATCTATGGTGGTGCTTTCCCTTTCGACCCTCGGGTGAGTGGACTGAATATCCGCCGCCTGAATGTGGCAAGCCGCACCACTGCCGACGGTAAACTGCCTGTAGACATTGAGGTAGTCAGCGACGAGGCCGCCACCAGCGACGAAAACGAATAGCAACTCAACCGAACAGGCTATGAAACACAGATTTATAGTCCTCGTGGGGTGGCTGCTGCTCGGCTGCCGGCTGCTGTCGGCACAGACTTCATACACCTGCCAGTATTGGTTTGACGGGAACTACTCTTCACACTTCGACACCACCGCCACCTCCGGCCACTGGCAGGCCCTCATCGAGACAGGCCACCTACCTCTCGGGCTTCACACATTGTACATGCACCTGCAGGATTCCTCAGGACGATGGACGGCTCCACAGTCGTTCCTCTTCTTCCGCACCGAGGACACTCTTTCGATCCACGCTCCGAGATACACCTGTTGGTTTGACCAAGACCGCAACGGCACCCTGCAACAGGGCACTATCGGCAACGGGACATTATTGATAGACGTTGCGACTATCGACAACGGCCTACATACCTTCAACCTCCAGTTGGGCGACGGGCTTACAGCACGTCTGCAAAGTTTCCTCTTTTACAAAGTGCCTATGGCTGACAGCAGCGGCCTCAACATGACATACAGCTGCTGGTTTGACCAAGACACCTCCACGATGCAAAGTGGCAACGTGGCAAGCGGACATCTGCTGATTGACGCAACAGGCATCAGCAAAGGGTTGCATACCCTCAACCTCCAACTGAATGCGGGCAGCCTTACCCAACTGCAAAGCTACATGTTCTACCGTATGCCCATACTGGACACAGGCACTGCACAGATGGTGTATCGCTGTTGGTTTGACCAAGACTACACCTCCCTACAGCAGGGCAGCATCGGCAACGGGCATCTGCTGATAGAGACCGCATCCCTCTCCGACGGCCTCCATACCCTCAACATTGAGTTGGGCAGCGGCAGCATGGCACGTCTGAACAGCCATCTGTTTATGAAGATGGCATCAATTGGGAACGCCACAGACACTACTCCTCTATTATGGCACTACAGCATCGACGGCAGGGACTACCCGCCCATCAGCGTCAGCCGCAACGGTGGCTTGATCCATTTGGAACTCGACGTCAGCACCCTCCCCGACGGCCTGCATACCCTGAGCCATTTCCTCATGACCCAGCAGGGCACGACCTTCGGTGTGAAGAGCTCGCTGTTCTACAAGATACCCTTGGGCGGCAATGGTGTCAAACGGTATGAATACTGGTTCAACGACGATTACGACAACCGAGTCGCGGCCGTGCTGGACACCGTGGCAGACCCCTTCCGGTTGGTGCGGCTGCTGGACGTGGACACTCTCTCATTCCGCTCCTCATCGTTCCAATTCGACCCCAACGTCGGCAACCCTCGCTGCTATGCCAAGAACCAGGTGACCTTCCGATTCATTGATGCCATGTATCGCTATGTGTCGCAGACAGCCGAGTTTGTCGACCAGCGGGTCATGCGGTTGGTGACCGCCGACACGCTGGAGCGCGACACCACCAAAGTCATCGCCGCCCCACAGGGCAACAACATCCACTGGTTCAAGCTCTACGCTGGCGTTGGCGACAGCCTCTCCTTCCACACCGACAGGCCCTGCACAATCCAGCTGTTTGCCCCGAGTGGCGAAGAAGTGATATCCACCAGCGGGAGCAATGTGCTGACCTGGACCGGCTGCCACGCCTGGGAAGACGGAGTCTACTACCTCGCCGTCCACGATGCCGAAGGCACCGGTCCCCTCTCCGTCTCCTACCAATGGATATACCGCTACGCCGTGCTGGCCTGGGATGTGCACCGTGTAGGCAATGGTGGTATCAGTACCATCACCTTCGATGGCAACGGATTTAACAGCTTAGACACTGTCTTTCTCGTCAAAGGCACAGATACAATTCCCGCGTTATATCTTGACCACGAAAGCAACACTACCACAGGAATCGTCTTCAACTTTGAAGGTGCTGATACAGGAATGTATCACGCTGTGTTTATCTATGTAGATGAGACCTTGTACGTACCCAATACTGTTAGAGTTGAAACTGCCTTGCCTATAGTACTAACATCTAATGTGTCCTACCCCTCCACATTCCTTCGTGGCAGCACGGTGACATACACCTATGAGATAACCAACACAGGCAACATGACAGCATATAATGTGCCGTTATATATTTATTGTGAATCTCCTACTATAAATGGTATCAGTCATTTAAAGATTGAAGGATTACAACTTACCTCAATTCTTGACGGAATTAACTTGGATTCTCTAAGTAATCAGGAGAAAAACGACTTATTAGAATGGGCGCAAAATATTGCAGACGACCACTATTTTCTAAAGACGAAAAAAGGCATAGTTGGTACTAATGATTCTGTAATAGTACGAAGCAATTATTTCTATCACACTTTAGCACCATACGAGACAGCAATAATTGCAATACGAATGACAGCTAACGAAGGAATTCAAGTATGGGTTACTATTCCTGATACATTACCTGCATTAACAATTCCATCTTCCAATCCAAGTAACATTGAGCATTACCATAATAGCACCGAACTGCACAAAGAATCTTTCTCTATGAAATCAAGTCACCATATTAGAGACTGGTTTTGCTGTGTTCGAGAAAGAGCCGAATGTATGTTTGACAGAATCGCATACTGTTTTAATAGAGCCTCGCTATGGAGTATGGATGCAGCACTTGCGACTGGAGCTGCTGGGTTAATTACATTAAACCCTGGTATGTTAGAGGGATCATTAGCCTTATTGGGATCCTCATATGGAGTTGGGGTAACAGGGGCTCTTATTGATGTAATTTCGACTGATAGTAAAGTATATGGCAATGTTATTTGTGACGGATATACATTTAAGGAATCTCTTGAAAAAGAGAAAAAATCGGTTGTCAATGTATTAGGAGGTGAACTACTATCACTACTTGGATTCGGTAATATTATGAATTGGGCTATACATATCAAAGAGACGATGGATGCTGCACAATTTGGGGTAACATACGCAATGAATAGCTATCTATACGGTGATGGTAATCAACCAGAAGGTCTTTTTGAGTGTTACTATTATAAAGAAATTAGTTCAGACTGCTTTCCAAATCCTCCTCTTGGTGGAAACTCAACTCCAATTATTTCATACGACCCCAACGAAATCACTGGTTATTTAGCCGAGTCGGGCAGTCATGCTATCGGTGCTGAGGTAATGCAATTGCCCTACATGATAGAGTTTGAGAACGACACGGCTTTTGCCACAGCCAATGCCCATACCGTTGTGGTGCGCGACACGCTGGATGGGTCTGTGTTTGACCTCAGTAGTTTCTCTGCGACTGCTTTTGCCATTGGGGATGAAACAACTTCCATTAGCGGCGAACAGAGATTCACCCGCACAGTGGATATGCGTCCTGCAATAGATGCTTTGGCACAAGTACAGCTGGACTACCACATTGACACCTCCTTTGCCGTAGCAACATGGACATTCACCTCACTTGACCCCATGACTCTACTCCCCGCTGCCGACTCACTTGGATTTCTCGGCATCGGAAGCACTGGAGAGGTGAACTTTAGCATCGACCGCAAAGCCGACCTGCCCGACAGCACTCTGATTGACAACCGCGCATGGATTACCTTTGACAATGAGGAACCTATTGCCACCTCGACATTGCGAAACATTATCGACAACACTCCTCCTGTGAGCAACATCGACAGCATTGCTTACTCAGGCAGTACGGCCACCGTCACCATCAACGCCACCGACAACCTATCTGGCGTTTGGAAGTATAACGTATATGCCCAGATGGACGGCGATGTAATGCTACCTATGGCAATGAATGTACCCGCCGACTCCGCTGCCGTGTTTACCACCCCCGATGAAGTAGTACAATTTCGGTCTACTGCTATTGATTCGGCAGGAAACGTGGAGTCCTTGGTTCGTACACCTCTCATCACCACCGTATACGACACAACGACCATTACAGCCTGCGACAACTTCATCTGGAAAGACAGCACATATACAATTACAGGTGAATATACGGTGTAATGGACAAATTTTAGGCTGTTTTAGAGACGATGCACGCTAATGGACAAATTTTAGGCTGTTTTTTCTTGTCAAATTATGCCATGTCGTGAAATGGTTGTATCTTTGCACCGTCGATGAAGCGGAGAGGGGCTCTGCTGGGGAGCAACCCCTCAAGGAATAGTCGACC
>DFDY01000111.1 GCA_002368955.1 Bacteroidales bacterium UBA3816 | reverse complement strand
AGTATGACTGATTCTTGCTCGTATTTCTCAATGTGGCGTGTCTTCGACACGCTGAGTAGTAGGGGTTTCGCTATCCCCACACTGCGCTCCCGTTGGTCGCTTAGTATGGGGTTATTGAGATTCAGCCTCTTCGAGGCTGCTAAAAATCAGTCTTTTATCAAACTAGAGCCACATCATTTAAACCTATCGCATCTTTCCCAACTACCCCTGATCTTCTTCTCATCAACGCATCTCGTCCCTTATCACCCCAAATCCTACAACTATCAGCCCCGTCTGCCTAGCGGGTGAATAGCGATGGAGCAGCATGTGAATCAGCCGTCTGTATTGCTGATTGTTGCAATTTAGCATAGGTCTTGCCGTGTGATACTATAGGTTCCACAGGACAATTAAACTCAAATCGGTCGTTAGGATTAGTGTAAGACTAGTATTTGTTTCGAGCAGATGGACAACATCATTGTTGCAGGCGTAGCGGGCTAGGTCAAGACAGGGATGTGGCCAAGATGCCGAAAGGAATGCGGATATGGCATAAATAGAGCTTGAAATGAGGACATCATGGACAAATGTCGGTCTAAAGACCGGTTGGGGTTAAACCACCGAATTAGAGCCAGTTGGCATTGCGACCTTGGCTAGTGACTGACCCATGTATGGGGCGACTGAAGGGGTTCTTCATCCACTGCAAGTCACTTTTTTATGTTAATGACTTGTAGATTCAATTTTATTTAGTATTTTTGACAATTGAATATGAAACCCAAAATAGAGAATTTGAGAGTTGCATGTGATTAAAAAACAATTGTTTAATAACTAATTTGGTTGAATTGAAGAATCAATAATACATTTTTTATTAATTAATCCAATTTATTATGTTTAATCATTTACGAAAACTGTTCCTTTTGGCAACGATGATCGTCGTGCCATGGGTGACTGGTGCACAGAATCTTGGCGACTATACGCTGACTGTGGACACGACAACGTTCACGTCGATTGTGTCGACTGGTTCGTCTGTCTCTTTCTCCAGTAACGACGACGGCTATGGCTCAGTCAGCCTTCCCTTCGGCTTTCCCTTTGGCGAAAGTCTTCTGACGGCTGGTAGTTCTATCTGTGTCGGCTCTAACGGCTATCTGTTCCTTACGGGCACATATTCGTCCACCACGGCCACTTGGGTCGGAACGGACTATCGTGTCATCAACCCTATTCTGGGGCAGGACGGCCACATTGGGCGCTACACCGGCAGTGGTGGCTTCTACCAACTAGACACTACCGATGACGGCCTCATGTGCCTCACCATCGAGTTTCACCTACTAGCCCTCTACAGCTCGCCCTACGGTGTCTACTCCAATCAAGTGAAGCTGTACGAGAACGGAAACATCGAACTCATTTTCGACACCGTCAACCTCGACGGCTACAGCAATCCCACACTCCGCACCTATTTTTGGGACGGTCCCAACAACGACTTGCTCTTCCTCTCTGGCTCTTGGGCCAATCCCACACAAACCTCCTCTGCGGTCACCCGTCCTACCAGCAATTTGCCGGTTCACGGTCTGCGCTACACACTCACCCGTCCAGTCATCACATGTCCTAAGCCGCGCAATCTCACCTTTGCCAACTTGGGCACCACGACTGTTGACGTGCACTGGACAGAGATAGGCGATGCCACCTCGTGGATGTTTGAGTACGACACTGTGCCCTTTGTTCCCGGCGCCACTGGCAATGGCTATATCGTGACGGAGGACTCCGTTTCGCTGACTGACCTAGAGCCGGGCCAAACCTACTATTTTGCTATTCACTCCGAATGCGGTGGCGGCGACACCAGTCGCAACCTCACGGGTTATGTGACGCTTCCCTCGGCCGAACCCGTGAGCGAATTTCCATGGACCTGCAATTTCCGCGACGAGGGAGCCCTCGGCTGGGAACTGCTTAACGAGGGTCAGGAAAACCAATGGCACATAGGAGCTGCGGCTGGCTTTGAAGGTACTGGCGACAGCGCCCTCTATATCTCTAACAACCATGGTGTCAGCCACACCTACACTATCTCCAGCGCCTCCAATTCCTATGCCACCCGCACCCTGAATCTGGATGCAGGCCAGTACGGTATTCAGTTCGACTACAAGGTATATGGCGAGAGTTGCTGCGACTACATGTATGCTTTTCTCATTCCCGCTGACCAGACACCCACGCCCGGCGTCATGACCACTAGCGGCACTGGCTGGATAACTCTCATGGGGCAGACCAACATGGTTTCTAGCTGGCAGACCAATCAAAGTGTGGTCGTCATACCTTCCGCCGGTTCCTACAAACTGACTTTCTTTTGGCACAACGACGGCAGCGTGGGCACCGACCCACCCGCCGCAATCGATAACATTTTGATAACACGGATCACCTGTCCGCAGCCTACGCAAGTGGCCTGCACCACCGCGGTGGACACCCTCTCTTTCTCGTGGCAGCCTGGCGGCACTGAGACCAACTGGCTCTGTGTGCTCAATGGCGACACCACCTATGTCGGCACCACTTCTATTGTCTATCCCGACCTCAATCCTGCGTCAGCCTACAGTTTCTGTGTGGCAGCTGTGTGTGAGGACACCAGCTTTTTCACCTGTGGCATGTACCGCACCGAATGCCCCGAGTCCATCGTCTTGCCCTACACCGAGAACTTTGAGGGTTACGAAACATACGACAATCCCGAATGCTGGATGGAAGGCGGCTACGACTACCCCTACGTTGACAACTATGGCGGCAGCAAGGCCCTCTACTGCTATATGTATGAGAGCGGTGGCACCAACACGTACCTCTATATGTCTCTGCCCGGTGTGGACACTGTTCAAAATCCGGTGAACACACTTCAGCTCTATTTCGATGCCATGAAGACCACATCCAGTACCGGAGTCTACTATGAGTACGACATCGAGGTAGGCGTATGCGGCGTTCAGGGCGACATGAGTACCTTTGTGCCCGTCGACACCGTGCGCAACATTCCCTATAACAACAATAGCATGACTTCCTACGAGGTGAGCCTTGCTAGCTATAACGACACTGGGCGTTTTGTTACCCTGCGTGTGCGTGCCAGCAGTCCCACATCTTATGCCTATGTCTACATGGCAGTGGACAACTTCATGTTGGCTACCGCTCCTACCTGTCAGCGTGTGCTCGACTTGCATCTTGACCACGCCACCAATGACTCGGTCTACCTGGTTTGGCGCGACACCAACAGCACTACCAACGGCTTCTACGTGGAATATGGTCCACACGGCTTTGCCCATGGTTCGGAGAACAGCACCATCGTATATGTGTCCGACACAATGGCAGCTATCGGCGACCTGAATGCCGACACTTACTATGATTTCTATGTGGCCACAGACTGTGGCGGCAACGACACCAGCTACTGGCGTGACCTGACCGTGCATACCGACTGCATGCCCATCGACAGCCTGCCCTTCACCTATGGCTTCGAGAGCCAGTTCAGTCCCTGCTGGACCAAAGGCAGCAGCTACAGTATCTCCTATCCTCAGATTGTTGGCACCGGATGCCTTACTCCCTATAGTTTGGACATGTACAACTATGCCTATAACGGCGACCACTGCTTTGCAGCCATGCCCCCCTTCAACCACCAGCTGGACAGCCTACAGGTGAAGTTCCGCATTCGCCGCAACAGCAGCTATAGCTATACCTACTATAGTTTCAGTGTCCAGGTGGGTGTCATGACCAATCCTAACGACATTAGCACCTTTGAGCCCGTCGATGTCTTCGAGGCTAGCAGCTATACCGACTGGGACACCGTTACCTGCTTCCTTTCGGACTATCATGGCAACGGCCGCTACATTGCCTTCAGAGACAATGGCGACGGCACACGATACTATACTTATGTTGTTATAGACGATATCGAGGTTGACTACCTGCCCGACTGCAGCCCTGTGGAGAATGTCGAGGTGGTTACCACTCCTTACAATGCCCTCCTCACTTGGGAACCCGGCAGTGTGGGTGAATATAACGGAGCCCAGGTGGGCATTCAGGACACCGCCACCGGCAACTGGACCTACTACACCGTCTCCGGCACCAACGTCACTATTTCCAACCTCACCCCCGAGACTTTCTACAACTACGTCATTGTGAGCACCTGCTCCGAGGACAACGCCATTCCTATCTATGGTAGCTTCATCACCGCCATCCTCCGCTGCGGTACGATGGTAGAGGGCACGGGCGACACCACTGCTGTGGGCAACGGCTCTGCTCAAACCACTGGCGTACCCGTCACTAGCGCATGGGGCAACTCCTTCTGCCAGAGTATCTACACTGCTGACGAACTCCACACCCTGGGGCTCGACTCCGGTGTGGTCAACGGCATTGACTACAGCTGGACCGCCAACAGCAGCTATCCCAAGGAGTTTAACATCATCATGGGCACCACCAGTCAGACCACTGCAAGTGGTTCCACCCCCATCAACCTTTCCACCCATATTCAGGTCTACCACGGCGACCATCCTCTGGGCACTTCGGGCACGGTGCATTACGACCTTGATGTACCCTTCCATTGGAATGGCACCGACAATCTGGTCATCACCACCTTTATGAACCAGCCCACCGGTACCAGTCACTCCTCCTCGAGCTTCTACGGTCTGAGCACCGACTGTGGCTCTTCCCGCACGGTCTACGGCTATCAGGACGGCACCCAGTTCACCGCCACCTCTTATTCCTCTGGCTATTTCTACAGTAGCACCTATCGACCCACCATTACGCTCTATACTGGTGTTTGCGAATCCTTGGAGACCTGCGTGGCCCCGAGGCCTTTAGTTGTCTCCACCACGCCCTCCACTGCCACCCTCCTGTGGGCTCCGGGCAATGTGGAGACTAACTGGAGCGTTTACTATGCTCCTAGAGGCTCCAGCAACTTCACCTATGCCGGAGTTGCCACCACCAACGAGTTTACCGTCACCGGTCTGCAGCAAGGCACCAACTATCAGTTCCAGGTGTCTGCCCTCTGTGGCGACGACTCCAACAGCGCCATCTGCGAAGGCACCACCCAGTGCGCCATGATTACCTCCTTCCCCTACTTCGAGAACTTCAACAGCTGGCCCACCAACACCATTCCCAACTGCTGGAATCGCGACGGCAGCTACAGCACCTACCCCTATATCAGCTCTAGCTACAATGCCTCCGGTATAGGTGGTTCAATCTATATGTATCTTTACAATTACGGCAGCAACTATTG
>DFDY01000143.1 GCA_002368955.1 Bacteroidales bacterium UBA3816 | reverse complement strand
CCGAAAGTTGCTCGGGTGAAGGAAGCGCTGTGGACATAGCGTAGTTGAATCTGAAATAATGCATACTGGGAGTGCGATAGGTAAGTCCAAACGAAGGTTTGAGATAAAACTGGCTATAGGCCGTATCATAGGGGAAACGGCTGTCTCGCGCAAACTGGAAACTAGTCAAATAGCCACGCAGCCCTATTGTCATGGTCACGTTCTTCCATTTATGGCGCCAACTGGCCGAAGCCGAAGTCAGCCATTTCTGAGTTTCCTTCTCAAATCGTCGCAGCGAGTCTACCTTATCATAGGACATCATGGACGAGTCGAAAAAACAGGGCAGGGAAACATTTCGATTGCTTGTTGGGGTAATGGAAATACCCATGCTCAGCTCGTCATCCAAACCCAACGGGCGGTTATAGTCAGCACTCAGCGTCAGTCCATTGGAGAAGGAGTTGCCTAGGTGGGTCTTATTAAAATCCACCATCCCTTCTGGCATTGTCCCTTCCAACCGCTCATAGTCGCGAATCTCCCTTCGGTAGCTACTCCCGATGCTGAGATTGTCGTACAGGCTCACCGACAGATTGTGGCCCTCGTTGTCAAACCGATGCTTCCAACGAACATTGGCCATGCCTATCAGGCCGAAATTGTCACTCTCCTGCCGGTTGGAGAATGTATAATGTGTCAGTGCAGGGAAGTAATACCACCCATCGGTGAAAGCCTGCTCTCCTCCCGCTGTTGGAAAAGCCAAGGCCATGGCAAAGAGCGTCAAATCATTCATCGAATCTATCTGATAGTTAGCATTCAAAAAAAGATTGTTGTTGTTTTTAATCGATTGGGTTTCCGTAGTTGTGGCTCGCATGGCGGTGGTGTCCATGCCGTATGCGCCTTCTTGTCGCATGACAGACCATCCACTGTCGGTGCTGTGCTGGCAGGAATGGCTGAAACCCAAATAAGCGTTGGCTGTCAGCTTCTCATTCTTGAACACATAACTCACCATGGGCGACAACGACGGCTGGCTACTACCCCCAAGACCCAACGAGAGGAAATGGCTGTTGCGTATTTTGGAACTGGTGACGATGTTGATGATATGGCAATCTTCATCCACCATATATTTGGCCGAAGGGTTTTTGATAACCTCTATGCGGTCCACCGCATCGGCGGGCAGCTGCTCCAGATAGACTTTCAGTGTCGGACCATTCATGTGGGTAGGATAGCCATTTATCCATATCTCCACTTTGCTCGAACCACGCATGGTGATGTTGCCCTCTATGTCCACCTCCACACTGGGGGCATTCTGCAGGGCATCCAATGCTGTGAGACCTTTTATCGTTTCGTCTTCTGCCACGTTGTAGTTTACTACTTCGCCTTCCATACTGTAGATGGGACGAGGTGCTCGTATCGATATGGCCTCCAACATCTTCACATTTTTCTTTAGCAATAGCGAGTCCGCCCTAAGCGAGTCTTGATAAGTCATGACCACGGTGCTGTCGCCTATTTTTTTCGTAGTGTCTTTTATGGTTGCTGCCCTTTCAGCCACGGCAGCCCGGATGGCCGTCTCCAACAAATCTAGGGGAACCTGAGCCATCCCCTTGGCAAATGGGCACAATACAAGCCCAATGACGAAAATAATTTTCCTCATAACTAATTTATTTAAAATGATTTATGAAATACAGACGTTTATTTGCCCTTTCTTCGACCTTTTGGCCTATGGGACATTCAAGGACGTTTTCTTTATTGTGCGCTTCAGCACATATACAATTGCCTGGGCATACGACCCGTCATCGGGACAGTGAAACACCAGGGCTGTCAGCATATCGTTGGAATTATATATGAGATACAACCCATCGTCGCCCGGCAACGGGTCGGCACACACCAGATTGAGCACCATATCTTTCGACTTCTTCTCTTGGTTGGCATCTTCTATAGTGTTCATTTTCATATCTATTTGCTTTACATTTTTTAGAATACCTCTCACCATTGTCTCCATACAATTCGATTGGGATGTGTCTGGCGGTAAACTGTCCATGCTTCGGACAAAAGCATCCATCCCCCTCTTGCTCTTCCTTTTTTCGCCACTGTAAGGCAACGACTTCAGACTGGACATTAAATGACGGAATGCCGTTGAATCCTCCGCCTCCAACATCGTTACCATCACCTTCATCCCTCCGCCAATAGGGTAGTTTTCGATACAAGTGGCTTTGACACCCACACGGCCCATGTAGGTCTTATAAAGCGTACTCTGCGCCTGAATTCCATGCCCCACCGTCAACATCGTCAACAAAACAAAACTTATTACAATCTTTTTCATTACTATACGTATTAAACCTTCTGTATGAGGGCGTTATTAAATCTAGCCCTATGCCGTTAACTCAGTTTTCTGATTTTTCACTTTCTACCCATTCCAACGTCTCCATCACCCGCTGCATTCTTTCAATCACCTCGTCTGCATCGCATCCGTCGTCGCAATATACCCGCACTCCGTCAGCGGTCTCAGTATAGGCATAGCGGGTCTCAGAGGTTGTCGGCTGAGACAAAGCATTCGTTTTTCTGGCCTCTTCAAGCTGTTGACTCACAGGTCTTGGCACATCGGCATGAGCCATTTGTGGCATCTGGCTTTCCTGTCGCAAAGGCAACTGAATCACTATCATCACCGCAACCACCAATGCCACTACGGCTGCATATCGCCAAAGATGCCTCCCAACTCCCAACTCCTGCACAATCGGCCGCTGCTTCGGGCTGGTATGCAACTCCTTCTCGGTTTTCGGCAAACATGACTGCTCTAGCTTCCGCCTATTGGCAGCATGTACCTGCTCTATCAATTGCTCTACATCTTTCATTCTCTTACCTTTTAAAGTTCAACGTCATTCATTTTTCTTAGCTTCTCTTTCGCCCTCATCATCCGCGTCTGCACATTGCTCTCGCTGATGCCCAACATCTGGGCTATCTCGCCCTGCTTCCATCCGTCGAGGTAGAGACGCAGCAACCGCTGGTCTTTCAAGGGTAGCTTCGCTATCAGCTCCCGCAACGTCTCCTCAGCCTCACGAGCCGAACTGTCCTCAGGCAGCTCCAGCCCTTCAAGCGGCATAGTGCACACCTGCCGAAAACGATTTCGCCGCCACGAGATGCCCGTATTCACTGCAACCCGCCACACCCACGTCACCTGTTTGGCCCTAGGTCGATAGTTTTTCCATCCTTGCCACAGGTTCAGGAGAATGTCCTGCCGTAGGTCCTCTCTGTCTTCAGTCGTATGGCAGAACGAACGACATACCCGGTCGATTGCTCCGGAATGTTCCTTTATCAGTGTCAGAAATGAATGTTCCATACTGCCTATATTAAACGCAAAGAAAAACAAAAAATCACATTATCGCTATTTTTTTCATCCCTAACTTCGCTCTTCCCTCGCTGTAGGTTCGCTCATGGGTAGGGGAAATGTATAACGTTGCAATAAGACTAATATATGTATTGACAAGGCTGTTTGTTGGCAATTCGGTGAATACAAATCAAACACTGGCAATAATATGGATGATACCTGCCCATAAATGCCATTCAGCAATATGGCCTTGCAAAGGCGATATTATTCCACAGAGGACTTCCAATGTAAATGTTGAAACAACTACTGACTAATACAGATTGTCAATCGTTTTCAATCAGATGAGGAATTAGTACGCCTCTAAAAGCAAAATCGTACCAATCTGTTTCTCGCAAAAAAGAGAATCTGACAAATGAGGGATGCTGACAGCGCACTACAAAGCTTCGCAAAAGTAACCAAGAAAAGCAAAAGCATGCAGGGCAGCTTATGCTCGGTAGCAGCTGCCAGGGGGCTTTGCAGCGGAAGCAGCTACGTTAAGGAAGTCGACACCGCAAAATCGCCCGACGACATACCCTCCTTAGCTCAAACCACTACCAACAGGCCCGCTACCAACAGCTTATACCTTTCTTTTCATCACAGGCGACTCCTATTATTCAAGAATTAAAAGGCCAATTAACTTATGAATTATTTAATAATCAATATTTACTATCTTTTATTTTTCGTATTTTTAGATGTTCCCAACGTTCAATTAAAGCTCTTTATATTCATAACTCACCTTCTGGCCACAGGTGACCACCAGATAGTTGGGCACCTCCTTCTCCTCGTTCAGGTTGTCGGTCATCACATACTGCACATCGCCAATGGTGTGCTGCTCCTTGTGGTGAAAATGGCCCATCAGGAAGAGGCTCACGCGGTTCTCCTGCATCAGGTCCAGCAGCTCGTAGCACTCATCCTCGGGCAGATTGGCAGCGGGGGTGGTGCTGTAGTTATAGCTGGTGCGGAACAGGCAGGTGTGGGTGTTCACCACCACATTTCGGTACTCGCCGCGGTGGCTCAGCACCTCCTTCAGCCAGGCCAGCTGGCGTCGGCCATGGGTGGCGTTGCCGCTGTCGAGGAACACAAACAGGTCCTGTGCCCCGCCCACGGTCTGCACTGTCACCGTATAGGTCGAGGTGTGAAAATATTTCTTATAGTACTCTTGGCAGTCGAAATAGATGTCGTGGTTGCCGATGGTGACAAAACAGGTGTCCTCCGCCGGGCGGGGCATGTGGTCGTAAGTCCGCGGCAGGCGCAGCAGGCTGTCCATCACACGGAAAGGGGCCTCCCCCCGCACGTTGGCAATGTCGCCGTTGACAATGCTGAACACGGCCCGGGGGTCGGCATACTCGGCATTCAGGAAATCCACCGCCCGGGGGGCCGAGTCGGTGATGTGGATGTCGGAGGTGACATACACGCGGTACTCGTCCGGCACGCCCGTCAGCACAGTCGCGGGGTGCGCCTCGTTCCATGCCAGCCACTCTCCCACGCGGTCCTCGGTGTGAGAGCCGCTAGAGAAAAACATACCCTTCACGTCCAGTCGGTCGCAGCCCGTCGCGGTCACCGCCGCCAACACTATCAATGCAATATATTTCAGTTTCATATCTTCTAACTACTGAGTTCTGAATCGTATATCATTGTAACTTCCGCTCAGCGGTCAACTACAATATAGTAGCCAATCCCAGGTGGCAGAACCAGCCGTCGTAACTGGCCGTGAGGTTCAACGACCCCACCGGGTGGATGCCCACCTCGCCCGTCAGCCACACCCTGTCGGACAAAGTGTAGAACCCCTTGAGGCTGAAAAACCAGTTGGCCACGCGCTCGATGACAAAATCGTTGTAACTGCTCCAGCGGAGGCCCACATTCCAGGCGGGAGCCGCCGTGCGGTCCTTCCACCAGCCCTCCAGCGCAAACATCACGTTCATGGGCTCCAGCACTGTGCCGCGGCCTCCGTCGGTGCGCTGCACCAGTGCCGCCATGTAGCGGTTGCAGAGGCCTAGGTTCAGGTCACAATGGCGCAGATGGCCCACCAGTTCCAAGGCACCGGTGAATTCCTGCAAGTCCAGCGACGGATAGTGCCGCCAAAGATAGCGGTTGCGCAGTGCCAGACATTTGCCCTTCGGGCTGCCCACCAGCACTGCCTCGCCCTGCAAGTTGGCACTGATGCGGTTCATTGAGCTGTACTCCACGCCCAGGCTCAGCCCAAAGGCCGGGGCAGTCTGCCAGTCCAGCATCACCGCCGCGCCTCCCGTGGCCCCGGTGGCGTAGTGGAAGTCGTAGAGGCCGTAGCCCCGCAGCGTCAGGGCTGAGCTCTGCTCCTCCTCCTGCGCCGACAGCATTGGGGGCAAGGTCGCAAGCACAAAAAACAACAATAGTTTTATCCTTACTCTGTTCATATACAATCAGTTCAAACGCAAAAGCGCATACTAATACAATTTACAAAAGTACAAAAAAAAAGCGATACCAGCAGAGGGGAGTTGAAAAGGGGGCTGAAAAATGAAGTTAAGCAGGTATATACCAGTCAGTTCTGCCCATCGACATAATGCAGTCTCACGATGCCGGACGGAGACAGCCCAAATCATAGAACCACCTACTTTTGCCTTAGCCTTTATTATTAATCGTTACTTCATCGCTCCCCACACGCTTCAGAATCGCACCCCACACGCTTCAGAGCCGTCTCCACAGCGTTGATATAGCTATGCTATAGCGTTCAGATAGCGGTTTTTCAACGAACTATAAATAAACTCAGGGGCCACCTTGGATAGCAACACTTCTCAGTACTGAATGCCGATACTCCACCAAATTGAGATTTTTGTGTATCTTTGCATCGTCAAACAAAAGATATTCAAAAATGGAAACAGAAAGGATAAGACTACGTCCGTGGCAGGAGAGCGATGCCGAGGTGCTTTTCAAGTACGCCTCCGACCCCGAGGTAGGGCCCCGTGCGGGATGGGCTCCCCACCGGAGTGTGGAGGAGAGCCTACAGGTGATAAGGACATTTTTCAAAGGCGACCACACCTGGGCCATCGAGCTGCGGGCCACTGGCGAGGCCATCGGTTGCATCGGCTACCTAACTCAGACCGAGAGCAACATAAGCATTGGCGAAGACGAGGGCGAGGTGGGCTATTGGACGGCCCGCCCCTACTGGAACCAAGGCATTGCTTCCGAAGCCCTGAAACTCGTAGTGGACTATTGTTTTTGCCAAAAGGGAATACAAACCCTCTGGGGCAACTACTTCTTGAACAATCCGGCTTCGGGGCGCGTGATGGAAAAATGCGGCTTCCGCGACACGGGCGAAAACACCTATTGCCGACACCTCTTCAGGGGCGACAGTTGTCCGGTGAGGGTGATGAGGTTGGACCGTCAGATACTATTTCCTTAGCTGCCAGAAGGCTACGGCGGCGGCAGCGGCAACATTGAGGGAGTCGACCCCGTGGGCCATGGGGATAACTACCTGATAGTCGCAGGCGGCAATGGTGGCGCGGGAGAGGCCGTCGCCCTCGGTGCCCATGACGATGACCAGGCGCTCCTCGGCCATGAGGCAGGGGTCGTCGACGGCGACGGCCTCGGGCGTGAGGGCCATGGCGGCGGTCTTGAAGCCTAAAGACCGCAGCTGCTCCATGCCCGGATGGGGCCATGAGGGGATATAGGTCCAGGGAATTTGGAAGACTGTGCCCATGCTCACACGCACACTGCGCCGGTTGAGAGGGTCGCAGCAGGTGGGGGTGAGCAATACGGCATCGATGCCGAGGGCGGCCGCGGCACGAAAGATAGCCCCTGTGTTGGTGCTGTTGACCACGCTGTCCACCAACACCACGCGGCGGCCACCGCGGCAGACCGCCTCGACCGTTGGCAGCTGTGGCCTCAGCATGGCACAGAGCACGCCGCGCGTGAGCTCGTAGCCGGTGAGGGAAGCCAGCAGCGAGCGGCTCCCCGTATAGATGGGTAGGTCGCCCAATCGGGCTATAACCTCAGCAGCACAGCCGTGGACGTGCTTCTCCTCGGTGAGGAGCGAGAGGGGCTGGCAGCCTGCATCGAGGGCCACACCAATCACTTTGGGACTTTCGGCTATGAAGATGCCTTTGTCGGGCTCCAAGCGGTTGCGCAGCTGGGCCTCGGTAAGGTGGGAATAGAGCTGCACCTCGGGCAGCGAGAGGTTGGTGATGGGGATAATCATGAGAATTAAGAGTTGAGAATTGAGAATTGAGAATTGAGAGTTGAGAATTGAGAATTGAGAATTGAGAGTTGAGAATTGAGAATTGTACACTATTAAACTATTAATCTATTGAATCTATCAAATCTATTAAATCTATTAAATCTATCAAATCTATCAATCTCTTCAACTATTAGCGTGTTGGGTCTTGAGTTTTTTATCGTATTGCCGCACCTGGTAGAGATACCAGCCCAGCTGGCAGAGCTGTACGGCGGTGCTGACGGCACAGAAGCAAAGGACGGCGAGGGCAAAGTCGCCCCGGCTGAGGCCTATGGCAAGGGCGGCCACCCTAAACAGGAGCTGCACCAGCTGGAAAAGGAAGTCGGTCCGCTGGGTGGCGAAGACGTTGGGCACGAAGGCCAGCGAGTTGGTCAGCAGAAGCACGCCTATCCATGGAACCAAACAGCGCACATAGTAGCCCGTGCCTATCCATTTCGGGCCAAAAAGAAAGGTGAAGAGTGGTTCGGCAAAGAAGAAAGCCACCAGCAGCACAGGCAAAACAACTGCCGTGAGGGTAAGGAGGAAACGGCCCAGGTCGCGCCCGAGGGGTTGGTGGAGGTCGATTTTTTCTTTGGCGGAGGGGTAGAAGACTTTCTCGAAGGTGTTGGCCAGGATGTTGACAGGGCGCATGGTGAAGGTGTAGGCCAAGGAGAAGAGACCCAGCAGGGCATTGTCGAAATAGAGTCCCAGCCACATGAACGGCAGATTGGCCGAGAAACTGCTGACCAGTTCGCGCGGCATGGCGAAGAGGGGAAAGTTGCGATGTTTGCGCAGCAGGGGACGCAGGGGTGTGGCAGGGGAGGCCGAGGGCAGGCGGCGAGCGTTGGCACGGTAGTATACATTGCCGGCCACTTTGCCCAGAATGGTGCCCAAGGGGAGGCCGACGAGGTGGAAGAACTGGCCTACGGCGGCCAGCAGGCCAAATGCTACCTTGAGGAGGGTGCCCGAGAGGGAGGTGACTACCTCAGCGGCGGCTATCTGGCGGAAATGGCTGTAACGGTCAAAGGCGAAGGTGTAGACACGCGTGGTGCCACAGAAGAAGACCATCAGGGGGATGAGCAGCAACAGCAGCGGCGGCAGCGGGACAGCCTCGACCCGCAGCAGCGAGAGCACCACTGTGGCCACAAGGATAACTGCCGACACCGCAGCATTGAGCCGAAGGGAGAAACGGGTGAGGGCGGCAGCCTCGGCTTCGCTGTCGGCCTTGACGATGGCCATCTCGTACTTGCAGGTAGAGAGGATGATGAGCACCTCAATATAGCTGTAAAAGATATTGTATAGGCCAAAATCGGCAGGCAGGTAGAGGCGGCTCAACAGCAGATAGGCAACAAAGGTTATGCCTTGCGCCACCACGCTGCCCGAAAGGAGGGTGCCGCTGTTGCGCACAAAACGCGAGGTGAAGATAGCGCGCAGGGAGCCCTGCCTGTTGTCGCATCCTTTATCTCCCATGCCGGCTCCCCTTTAGCTAAAGAAATATTTCCTCACACCCCATTCCACCGCAAGCAGGAGTACCAGCAGGACGAAGAGCCATGGCAGGTTGAGAAGTTCGGTGTAGCGGGTGTGCGAGTAGACCACCGTCTTAAGATCGTCACGCTCCTTGAGCAGCTGCGGCAACTGCTCCAGCTGGTCGGGGGTGAGCATCTGGCCTCCGGTGGTGCTGCTGAGGGTGGCAAGAAGCGTGTGGTCGGCTGTGAGGTTCAGCTCCTCCAAGTTCAGTTCCTCCACGACAAAACTGCCCTTGGCCGTATGGCTTTTGCCAGCCAAGGTGGCCGAAGCGGTGTAGTCATATCGGCCCGGGGCAAGGAGGCCCAGGTGGAGGGCATAGCCATTCCCCGAGCGGTTGAACTCGTAGGTGGAACCCGCAGGTTTCTCACCTTCGGAAACCTTGTAGAGGGTCAGCTGCACGGCAGGGTCGTTGACTGGCTCGAAGTTGTCGTTGTATAGTTCGGCTTGGAAGACCACGGGCTCGTTCTCCTGATAGATATGCTCGTGGGTCACCTGCAGGCGGTCGCGGCTGGCCTGCAGCGAGGTGTAGACCACCATCTTCTCCACCAACTGGTCAAAATCGGCATGGCTACCCGTCATTAGATAGTTCTGCAAACGCCAACGCCAAAGCCCCTCCCCTACCACAAAGGCACGGCGCACCCCCTCCTGCTGACAGAAGGCTACGAGCGGTCGGTCGGTGGCCACGCCTCCCACCTTGGCAGTGAAGAGCGTCTGCAGGCTCGCCGCAGGACGGTAGGTGCCGAAGGGAGCGTCAAGGGGTGGAAGTTGTTCGATGCGACCACAAATGTCGTCGGAAAGGGTAAAGAGGGCAAAGGCGGCGTTGTGCGACGGGGTCACCTCATCAGTCTTGCGGCTCTTGGCCACAATTTCCAGACCTGTGTGCAGCGCGTTGAAACGGCCCAGGTCGGTCTGGGTGCCGATGACATAAATGGTAGGTATCTGACTGAGCGGGGCAAGATTGATTGGGTTGCCGAAGGTGGGCAGATTGTGCAGGACCAGCAGACTGCAGTCCTTCAACTTCTCGGGCTGGACATTATTTGCGGGGCAATAGACCGCCACCTCATAGTTGGGGCTCTGCTCTATCGACTGCCTCAGGGCACTGATGTCGGGATGGGGTGCGGCGGCCAGGAAGGCTATCTTCTGGTGGCCGTCCAACACCTCAATGGCAATGGTGCGGCTGTTGTTGCGTGTGGAGGCCTCGCCCTCGCAGGGGGTGAGGGCCACGGTATAGCTCTGCAGGCCCGCCTTGTCGGCATCTAGCACGAGGGTTTCTGTGGCCGTGAACTGTCCTTCGGTGTAGCGCAGTTCCTTGCTGAAAAGACGCTGCCCGCCACGCGATATGCTCAGGGTGGCCCGCTCGCCCGCCAACCGATGGGCGCGGACGGTGACCTCCACGGGAAACTGGTTGCCCATATAGGCCATACGGTTGAAACGCACATGGGCGATGGCTGCATCACGCCTTTGGGTAGTGTCGCCCAAGGCTACGGTATAGACAGGCACGGCCATCCCCTGCGCCACAGCAGTGGGGTTCTGCCCCTGGTTGTAAATGCCGTCGGTGGCCAACACCACAGCCCCTAGATTGCGCCCCGCATAGCGGTCGGCCACCGAGGCCAGGGCAGCGGCAATGTCGGTGGAGCGGCTTCCGAAAGTGTCCAGCACCAGCTGATAGTCGCGCCCCAAGGCGTCCAGCTGTGGACTCATGATGTCGCGCTGGTCGGCGGGCACCGACAGGCTGCGGTCCTGTGCAACAACGATGATGGGCTTCTCTTGCGTGCCCACATTGCGGCGCACCAACGGGGCCGTCAGCAGCAAGGCGATGAGGCTCACCGAGAGGAACCGCAGCAGAGGCAGCAGCAGGCGCACAGGACGCGGCAGGGCCGTCTCGTCAGGGCGCCGCCGCCGGTAAAGGATGACACTATAGAGCACCCCCGCCAAGAGGCAGAAGAGGACACAGTACCAGGGAAAGTCAAAAAGCAACTTCATGGATGCAGTGGGTATTCAGAGTCAGTAGTTCAGTCGTTTGATAATACATATTGAAATGATTTGCAAAAATACAAAAAAAAATCGTATTTTTGCATTTTCAAACAACAGAAGAAACATATGACCGCTACAACCCGTTCACTGCCTTGCACCAAGACCGTGCTGCTATGCCTCCTGCTGGTGGCCTCGCTGGTCTCCTGCCGCAACAAAAAAAACGACTCCGACATGAGCAATATCACCACCCCCACCGTGGAAGCCACCATTGCCGCCCTCCAAGAGCAATACGGCTCCCAATGTGCCGAACGCTTTGAGCGCAGCGTGCCACAGGCCGCTTCGCTCTGGAGGGCCCAAGACGGCACCCCCGAAGAATTCCAGGCCTTCTGCCTCTCCCATTTCATTGCCGACAGCGCACAGCTGAGCCGCATGAGCGACATCCTGCAGGCCAACCTGGAAAGCCTGCTGGGCTGCTTCAACAAGATGAGCGTGGACCTGAAGCTGAACATCCACTGCGACGGCCCCGAAATCACCCCCATCGACGAGATGTTTGCTGGGTTTGACCCCTCGGCACACTTCGACGACGACATGTTCCAACAGAAGATTGCCTTTGCCGTGGTGCTCAACTTCCCCTTCTACACCCTGCAGGAGAAAAACGAGCTCGGTCAGCACTGGAGCCGCCAGCAGTGGGCCTACGCCCGCCTGGGCGACCTCTTCACCTCGCGTGTGCCCGCCGCCTGCAATCAGCAACTGGCTGGCCAACTGGCCGCCGCCGACAACTATATCTCCAACTACAACATCATGATGGGCCGCCTGGTGGACGACCACGGCAACCACCTCTTCCCCGACATGGCCCTCATCAGCCACTGGGGCCTGCGCGACGAGCTTAAGACCCACTACAACGAAGGCGACAGCGGCCTGGCCAAGCAACGCATGATTTACCAAGTCATGCAACGCATCATCGACCAGAGCATCCCCCAGTGTGTCATCAACGACGACCACTACACCTGGAACCCCTACAGCAACACCGTCGTCGACGGTCAAAACCATCAGGTGGACGACCCCAAACCTGAACCCGACACCCGCTACCAGTATTTCCTCAACAACTTCCACGCCATGCAGCAGGTGGACCGCTACAACCCCATGTACCCCACCGCCATCGAGCGCGCCTTCAATCAGGACATGGAGGTGAGCTACGACGAGATAGAGCAACTCTTCACCACCTTTTGCAGCTCGCCCGTGGTGGCACAGGTGGCCCAACTCATCGAGAACCGCCTAGGGCGCAAACTGGAGCCCTTCGACATCTGGTACGACGGCTTCAAAAGCCGCAGCAACATCGATGAGGACCAGCTTTCGGCCCTCACCCGCCGCCTCTACCCCACCAAGGAGGCCTTCGCCACCCGCGGCATGCCCTCCATCCTGCGCCAGCTGGGCTTCTCGGCCGAGAAGACAGAGTTCATCTGCAGCCACATCACCGTCGACCCCTCGCGCGGCGCAGGCCACGCCTGGGAGAGCAACATGCGCTGCGACAACGCCCGCCTGCGCACACGCATAGGCCAGGACGGCATGGACTATAAAGGCTACAACATCGCCGTACACGAATTCGGCCACAACGTCGAGCAGACCATCACCCTCCACGACGTGGACCACTATATCATGAAAGGGGTGCCCAACACCGCCTTCACCGAGGCCCTGGCCTTCATCTTTCAGGTGCGCGACCTCGACTTCCTAGGCATGGGCGGCAATCAGCAGACTGCCGATGCCCTCATGACGCTCGACATCTTCTGGGGCTGCTACGAAATCATGGGCGTGTCGCTGGTGGACATGTATGCCTGGCACTGGCTCTATGAGCACCCCGATGCCACCGCTGCCCAACTCAAAGAGCAGGTCATCGCCATTGCCCGCCAGGTGTGGAACAAATACTACGCCCCCATCCTGGGCGAAGAGAACTCCACCATCCTGGCCATCTACAGCCACATGATAGACTCCCCTCTCTATCTGCCCAACTACCCCTACGGCCACATCATCGAATTCCAGCTGGAGCAGCAGCTGGGGGGCAAGAACATCGCCGACGAAATCCAGCGCATCTACCCCGTCGGCCGCCTCACCCCCCAGCACTGGATGCGCCATGCCGTTGGCTCTACCGTCTCCACCCAGCCCCTCCTCTCCGCCGCCACCGAAGCGTTAAAGGAGTTGAAATAAGAGATAGCAGCCAATCCATAGTCCTTAAGTCGCATTACCCAAGACTTTTTCTCTTTATATTGAAAAAAATTCGTATTTTTGCAAAGTCTTAAGTATGGAGAGAATTGAAGGGAAAACCTATGCCGACCTGTAAGGACATATTGAAGCGTATTCGCCTTTCCTTTTGATTCAATTCAAATATTTTTCGTACTTTTGCATCGTGAATTAATGACAGACCTATATCAGAAACACCGCATACCATGTCAAACGAAGAGAACAACATTTTGGACTACATTGTTGCAATCATCAGCGATTTTGCCGAGCGTTTCAATCTTACCACACCTCAGGCGTACCAATACCTTGACAGAAACAAAGGCATCGATTTCCTATTGCGTAACTATGATGTGGAGCATACCTTTTCTTTCGACGACGTAGTACAAGATGTGGCTGAATTCTGCCATAACAGAGGAGGGGTATTGATATGATTCTATACCATGGCTCAAATGTCAGTGTCGCTGAGATTGACCTCGGAATGTCAAATGTTGGCAAAGACTTCGGCTGCGGGTTTTACCTCACTCCTTATGAACAGCATGCCCTTCGTCAGGCCCAACGCAAGACGGAAATGGAAAATACAGGTGTCCCTACCGTTACAAAATATCAATTTGACGAGTTGGCTTTATCAAATGGCGATTTGAATGTAAAGGTTTTTGAAAGTTACACTTCAGATTGGGCAGACTTTGTGCTGATGAATCGACAAAACAGGAGCCATATCCAAGCTCATCCTTACGACATTGTTGTCGGTCCTGTTGCCAACGATGCCGTGGGCTATCAAATACGTCGATTCATAGGTGGTATAATTACTAAAGAGCAGCTGCTTGAAGAACTGAAATACATGAAAGAGTCTAGCATACAATATTTCTTCAGCACAGAGAAGGCCCTCAAATACCTCACTGTACTATGACTCGTGAAAGTTATATGATAGAAGAACTGACCAAGGACATGGTCAGACTGCTTCGGGAGGAGCAAGGCATGAGTCTGGACGACGCCCTGCGCTGTGTCTATACTTCCAATACCTATAACAATCTCATTAACCTTAACACCGGACTCTATTTCCAGAGCACCGCGTATGTTTATGCCCTGCTCATTACGGAAATTGCAAATCAAAAATAAATGTGTATCTTTGCAGCGTGAAACTAAAATAATAATATATGGCATAAAACAATAAAGATTAGTGAAATAAAGACATATTAAAGCGTATTCGCTTTTCTTTGGTAGTACTGAAATCTCGACAATTTCAACTATTCCTACACAAGAAGAGAGAAACGCTCACGACACCGTGAGCTTTCTTGTTCGTAGGAATAGGTAGTCGAGAACCTCAGTACTGAACAGAAATAAGTTCACGGCTTTTTTATTGTCTTCTTGTAAAATCAGTGTGCAGGGATGCCGAAAACTGCATTATAGAGTAGGCATAATTAAACAACATAACTATGAATGCAATAGAACTTGAAAAAGCGCAAAAGGCAATTACGGATGCCGTCTATGCTCATGCTAAAGCACTGGGATTTGACAGAGAACCCATCACGGATGGGGTTTGTGATTTCGAGGGGTATTTGAACTCTAACCCCAAAGTCATGTGGATTCTCAAAGAGCCCAATGGCCAATGTCCCAATGGAGAAATAGACGGTGGTGGATGGTCAATCACAGAAGAATCGTTTAAAAATGACATTGAAGGGGCCACAAAGATACAATCGTGGCAACCAATTATCTATATCATGTATGGATATTTGAATGGGTTGATGTATAATGACATGGGCTATATTTGTGACAACATCGAAATGGCAAAAGTTCTTCAAAGAATAGCTTATTTGAATGTGAGCAAAATGCCGGGATATAACATTTCTTACGACAGCAACATAGAGCAATGTTACTCACAATGGAAGCCTATTCTTGACAGGCAAATTGAAACTTACGCCCCAGATGTTATCATATTCGGCAAAACTTTTGATAACTTCAAATGTGATTTCGAGGAGCATGGTCTTGAAAAGATTGACAACTTCCCTGGTTGGATAGATGTGTACAAAAGTGGTAACCAGATATTGCTGGATGCCTATCATCCTGCCCGAAAAGGCCAAGAATATATTGATACACTAATAGAAGCCCTCAACAAATATTTCCCAACAAAATAAACTGTTTATTATGAAAAAGATAATGTTTTTGTTATTTGGAGTTCTACTCCTTTCGTCATGCGGTAATAATGGATCAGGTTCAAGTTCTGATACAAATTCTAATAAGGAATCTCATTATATGTATCGGCTACTTATAGAGGATACTGGGTTCGATGGGTTCCAACGAATAAGTTATAGGGGCCTTTTGATAGGAATCCTTAATGAGGATGGTGGAAGGTATGAGTATGTACCATTTGATGACGAAATGAACTATGATGCTTACGCTGCAGAGTTCTTGATTGCTTATTATGCAGCTATTAATTGTTATCGTTTTATAGATGAAAAAGATTCAGAAATTTCTTTTGAAGATATTGAGAGAGCTCTTCAGTACGTCAAAATAGATAATTTACCGATAACAAATGAGATTCCAAATGAAAAGCTGAAAGAAGCGATTAACGAAGCATATTACGATTATCGAAATACAACCATCTATGAACCTAAAGAAGGATACGGATATCGGGATTATCCATATGATGGAAAATATGGCGTATCTTACTTGAAAGTTAAACGATACAAAAAAGAGGATTATGGTATGAAGGACTGTGTAACCATAGATGGCGATACGCCACCAGAAGGTGCATTATTGATTCGTAATTAAGTGTTTAATAGACAGCCAACACGACCGATAATATCAGTAAGATTTGATTAGACTTGGCAAATGAGCATCTCGTTTCGGCAAGATGCTCATTTCAAATATCATGAGTTTCTCAATTCGCGAGAACGAGCTGAGCATGAGTAATTATTAGTTGTATTCATACTTCTATACCATAGGTTAATGGTCATCAACACTCGTCTTTACTTCATCTGATTCTTGATAAAAGACTCAGCCGAGTACAGCGGGATATTCTCCATCCAGCCTTGGTCAATGTACGGTTTCATCGACATTCGGAGACCTTTTAGGCTCATTTCCGCAAAATCATTACGCACGAAGTTGGACAGAGAATGGCTTTTGACGTTGTCTTCGGCTTTTGCCTCCACGGGAACAACCCTTTCTGCCGTCTGAAACAAAAAATCCACTTCCATTGTGGAATTGTCCTTAGAATAGTAGTAGGCCGACTGGCAACCAGCAGCCTTCAATTGCTGAATAACAAAGTTCTCGGTAAAAGAGCCTTTGAACTCCGTGAATGCGGTCATGCCGAGAAGCATTTGGTTCGGGTTTGCCTCCGTCATGCAGGCCAGCAGTCCACAGTCAAGGAGGTACAACTTGAAAGCATTATTGTCGGCGTAAAACTTCAGCGGCATTGCCGGTTTGCTGACACGTTCCACCTTATACACAAGTCCAGCATCTACCAGCCATTGGATGGCCTCCTCAAAGGTGGCGGCTCTTGCTCCTTTTCGCACTGCTCCGTAAACGAACTTCTTGTTTTCGCGTGCAAGCTGCGCGGGGATACTCTGCCAAATCTGACGGATTTTCTCGCTCTGCACCTTGGTATGCTTGGTAACATCAAACTCGTAAGCCCTAAGTATTTCTTGTTGTACCTCTCTAACCTTGGCCACATCGTTTGTTTCCACATATTTTTTCACCGCCTCCGGCATTCCACCCGTAAAATAATATTGGCGAAGCAACTCCGCGAGGTCTTCATTCATTGCCTTCATGGAGTCCCATGCAAGTTCCGATACAACTTCATACAATCCTTTTCGTCCCTTGGCAAGCAGAAACTCGGAAAAACTCATTGGGAAGATATTAAGTGTGTTCACCTTCCCGACGGGGTACGACTCGTCCGTTCGTAAGGAGATGCCGAGCAATGAACCGGCTGCAGCAACGTGCAATTCAGGCATATCCTCGCAAAAATATTTCAGCGAGGCGATACCTCCACGTGCCTCCTGAACCTCATCAAAGACCAACAAAGTTCTTCCCGGCACAACTTTCACATCGTAATAACGCTCAATCTCCGTAACAATGCGTTGGACTACAAGGTCACGGAAGAGATTGTTGGCAAAATCGTTCTTGTGGCAATTAATATACACAAGATTATCAAATTCCTTCTCTCCAAATTGTTTCAAAATATAAGTTTTCCCCACTTGCCTTGCACCCAGCAGTATTAAAGGCTTGCGGTCGTCACGCTCCTTCCATTTAATTAAATCACTATATATCAATCTCTCCATAAATATACAATTATTCCATTACATTGGTTTTTTCTGATGCAAAATTACACTTTTTTTA
>DFDY01000057.1 GCA_002368955.1 Bacteroidales bacterium UBA3816 | reverse complement strand
AGAACACCCTGCTCGTCACGCCCTACATGGAGGGCGAGTTCGGGCCGTTCCTGCAGTTCGAGCCCCTCACGCTCTGTCCCATCGACCTGCGCCCCATCGTCGTCGAAGAGATGCTGCCCGAGGAAATCAGCTGGCTCAACGCCTACCACCAGCGCGTCCTCGACACCCTCTCGCCCTATCTCGACGAAGCCCACCGCGCGTGGCTGCAGCAGGCATGCAGGCCGCTCTAGAAAGGAAATGTCTAACCCCTTAAAAATAGAAGCATTATGGGAAATTTTATTGTTGCAATCGTAGTGGGAATCCTTGCTGGTTTCATTGCCAGCAAGATCACCGGCGGCGAAGGTAAAGGCTGCTGGATCGACCTCTTCCTCGGACTCATCGGCGGTGTCGTCGGCAAGTGGCTGTTCGACCTCCTCGGCATCCATTGGGAGCCGGGATGGCTCAGCAGCATCGGAACGGCCACCATCGGTGCCGTCATCGTGCTCTGGATCTGGACGAAGCTGTTGAAGAAGTAGACTGGACTGCTTCCCGTTGGGTGGTTTCAATCTGTAACCACCCCGAAAACGCAAAAATCCACCCTCATTTTGGCCGATTTTTCCACCAACAGCTCCCTTGCTCGAAAAAACGTCAAAAATGGAAGAAATCGCAACACGCTGATAGTCAGTGGGTTGCGATTTTTAGTGTGTTTCCGCCTGAATAAACTCAATGCTTTTACTCGATAAGAGCATTGCTTTTATTCATCGAGACCATAGCTTTTATTGCTCAAAACACATGCTTTTATCGACAGAAAAACGCAAAAATCGCCCCAAATTATAAAAATCCTTTACTTCCACCTATTACCTATAACCTATTACCTCTTACCTAATCGCCTTTAGCGATTCTAGTTTGCATTTTCAAAATGTCCTGAAAAAATCAAAAGAAATTCTCGTTTCCTGACAAATTTCCGAAAACTGCTTACAATCCGAAACCAAGGAAGGCGTCAGCAAAAATATCCACTACACAAAATGTGTTACACAAAATGTGTAGCGGATTATTGTCTCTCCATCCAATGCGACAAAAAGACATCACTGACGGAATAGGTGGTTCCGTTAAGGTCTATGTCATCATTCAATAGTCCTTTCTCGCAAAGAGCATCTGCCAGACGGCGGGAAACGGAGGGTGTCCCAATGGCATACTTCTTGAGGAACTCTGCAGCCATGATTTTTCTAGCACTTCCTTCTTTGGCAATAGCTATTAGGTAACTCCACTGTTTATCGGTCAGCAATTGCCGATATTGCAGATAGACGGCTTCTCCCTGAGTCAGCAGTTGGTTGCAAGCTTGTTTCACGTCGTCGATGTCTACATTCGTGCACCCATTGGCAAAAAGGGTGTGGCAAAGCTGTTGCGTATAATAGGTGTGTCTTCGAGTCCATTCCAGGATGAACTGTATGGCCTGGTCGGTTATCTGGCGTTGATGCTCATTGAATTGCCGTCGGATGAAGACGGTGTATGAAGGTTCAGGAATTTTGCCTAAAGAGACGAAAGCGGTACTTGAGTAGAAAGGCTTCTTCGCATTAGCAAAAATGTCGGTCATCAGGTGCTTCTTGCTCCCGCAGAAGATGAAGGTAAGGTTGTGGGTCTGCTGTATGTAGGTGCGCAGCAGAGCCTCCACGTTTTTCTCTGGATATTCGCGTATTTGCTGAAACTCGTCAATGGCTATCACGATCTGCTCTCCTTGACTGTCGAGCAGTTCAAACAGGTTTCGCAGGGTGTATTCTTTCTCGTGGACCGTCTGGTAGGCTATCTGCAGTTGAGGGTCACCAGTGAGACTGTCGAAAGAAAGTTGAGGGCGAAGCGATTTAATGAACGCCATGAAACGATCTCCCCAAGAAGTCTTTGGACGGAACGACTTCATCATTGCTTCCGCCAGCAGTTTGATGAAATCATCTATGGTTCGTGAGGCAAAAATGTCGACGTAGATGCTATGAATCTCAGGACTGACATCCTTCAATTCGTCAAACAGGCGCAATATAAGCCCAGTCTTCCCCATGCGGCGCTGCGATATCAGTGTCATGTCTGTGTGGTTGGCACAGTTGCGCATCATGAGGCTCAGCTCTTCCTCGCGGTCGCAGAATAGTTCTTTCGACTCATACGACTTGATGATAAATGGATTATCCATACCTTAAAATGTTTTTATTTCGTCATATTTCGTCGGCAAAGATACAAAAAAATATCCACTACACAAAATGTGTTACACAAAATGTGTAGCGGAAGCGATTTTTTCCCCCTTTCTCTTGCTCATTCCGACGGAATTTTGTAACTTTGCTGCGGAATGGCGGGCCTCGTGCCCGCCGCTCCGCTCTTTCGTGGTAAAAAATAGAAGCGTTATGCTCTTCTCTTGCAAGCTGAAAACCTAGGAAATTTTCATTCATTGCAAAGTATCCTCGGAGACCTGAATGGAATCCAGATGAAGAAGGTTGACATAGCGGCTTCACGCGTATGCGTGGAACTGCCGTTTTCATCTTACTTCATCGGGCTTTCCTAGGGCCTTCAGCTTGGAGATGTGGAACATACAGTTCCGCGCTTCTGCATGTAATAACAAATAGTCTTCCGTGGGGCTGGGAGGACCGACTGAATGAAATGAAACCTAAACAAATCCTTTTGGCTCTACTGCTGCTGGCAGCAACAACCGTAAGCGCCCAAACCATTCTGAAGGGCGACATGAACGATGACAATGCGGTGACGATTGCCGACGTTACCTCGTTGGTGAACGTGATTCTCGGCAAGGCTCCGCAGGAAACCATCAACGTGGGTGGTGACCCCTACAAGGTGGACAACACGTCGGTCGTGGGCACATGGTATGCACCCGACGGCACGTCGTTTGAGTTCAAGGAGGACGGCACGACCACCTTCCCTGGTGGTGCCACCTATGAGTTCATGCCCATGCAGGGCCGCCTGCTGGTGTTCGATGCCATGAAGAATCCCGTCAAGGTGCTGCCGCTGCTGAAGGTGGAGAGCCAATACTTGCTGACCGTTGACTATGCCACCAGCGTCTTTACCTACTACACCAACTCCGGCTCGCTGGCCACGGGCATCACCATCAGCCCCAGCACGCTGGAGATGAACTCCGGTACCACCGCCCAACTCATGGCAACGCTCTCGCCAGAAAGTGCCTTTGGCAGCGTGACGTGGACGAGCAGCGACGAGAGCGTGGCAACGGTCGATGCCAACGGCGTGGTGACAGCCGTGGCTGGAGGCACCTGCACCATCACCGCTACCGCTGGCGGCAGCTTGAAGAAGGCAACCTGCTCCGTCGCCGTGAAGCAATTGGTGACCAGCATCGTGCTTTCGCAGACAAAAGCCGTGCTGGAACTCGATGGCTATGTGCGCCTGACAGCCACCGTTCTTCCCGAGAACGCAGCCAACAAGAACGTGGTTTGGAGCAGTAGCAATGAGGATGTGGCAACTGTTAGGAATGGCCGCGTGGATGCTTATGGCTATGGAACGGCCGTTATTACTTGTGAGGCTGCTGATGGTAGCGGTGTGAAGGCAACGTGTAAGGTAAGCGTTCCAGAGTACGTCGACCTCGGTCTGCCCAGTGGCACGCTGTGGGCTACCTACAACATTGGTGCAACGAGTCCCGAGGATTATGGTGACTACTTCGCTTGGGGTGAAACGGAAGGCTACAATGATGGAAAAGCCACTTTCGACTGGAGTACCTATAAGTGGTGCAAGGGGGGTGAAAAAACACTAACAAAATACTGTAATAATAGTAATTTTGGTTATGATGGCTTTACTGACACCAAAGCGGAACTTGATTTGGAGGATGATGCGGCATTTGTGAACTGGGGACATTTATGGCGGATTCCGAGCAAAGAGCAGTTTGGCGAACTTATTAGAAATGAGAATACAACCACAGAGTGGACAACTTTGAATTATGTAGCTGGCCTAAAGATAACTAGCAAAACTAATGGTAATAGTATCTTTTTTCCAGCAGCAGGATACTATTCTTATAATGTATATTGGGATTACAATATGGGCGGCTATTGGTCAATGTCTCTTGGTAATATTAATCCAGATGAAGCACTTGCTTTTGTTTTCATAGAGACGAGTAGTATAGTAGTTGGAGGCGATCCTCGCAATGTGGCACATAGTATACGCCCAGTGCGTGTCTCAGAATAAAACCCCTAGACAGTCCTCAACAAATAAATATGTAATGTGTTAAAACAAAACCAACCCAGCGGATGCAGCCCGGGCCAAGATGTCGGCCCGCCAGCATCCGCTTTTTTTTATAAGAGATCACTCAATTTTCGCAAGCAGGATAACTGTTCTTATGAATGACTGAAATACGGAAATTCTATCACAATCAGGTTTTATTCTCAAAAAAATGGTCTGATTGTTTGG
>DFDY01000094.1 GCA_002368955.1 Bacteroidales bacterium UBA3816 | reverse complement strand
AAATAAATAGAACACACCTTAAATATTTTCTTTCTCTGGTTGAACCTTTTAATTTGGTCAACTGCTGCGCCCGCCTCGTGCGGGCGCAGTCTATTTTACCCAAATTGGTCATCAGAGTTTATGGCAGATTAGTATTTGTTTCGAGCGGATTGGCTGCATCCCTGTCCCAGGCGTAGCGGGATACGTCAAGACAGGGATGAGACCAAGATGCCGAGAGGAATGCTGATATGCTATAGATAGAGCTTGAAATGAGGTCATTATGAACATATGTCGGCCTAATGACCGATTGGGGTTTAACTCCTTCTCACAACGGGGCTGAGCCGGGTTCGCCGATGGCGTTGAAGAGGGCGCGGACTTGGGCCACGGTGTAGTTTTTCTGCTTGGGGTCGTAGCCTAGGCGGAAGAGTTCGGCCAGCAGGCCGGGGCATTTCCTTATCTCCTGCCGCAGCCATTTGCGGGCAGCCGGGTCGCTGCAGCTGCCGTTCATATACATCTGGGCCAGTTCGGCCTTGCCATAGGGGCGCAGGGGTACGCCGAAGTGGTCGGGTAATGGTTTGTTTGTCATGGCTCTAGGAATTAATTGTTGTTGGTGTTGGGTTGGATGAAGAGGTTGATGTTGTGGAGCACCAGCTGCTTGTAGCTGGCTATGAAGGCTCTGCCGCCCACCACGCGCACCAGGTTGCCGTAGCGTTGGCCCACGGTGCGCGTCAGTTCCTCCAGTGTCAGGTGGTAGAAGGTGACCCGCTGGTCCAGCCAGTCCAGCACCTCCAGGTCGTCCACCTCTATGCGGTAGTGGGTCTCTTCGATGAAGGTGGCCACCACCTCCTGCCGCCGGTAGCCGTACTCCTCCACTAGGCGGTGGGCGTTCTCGTCGGGCATGGGGTTGAAAAGCAGGCGTTGGTAGAGGCCGCTCGAACGGATGATGACATTGAGCTTTTCTTGTTTGCAAATGAGTTTCATGGCATTTGAATTAGTTGTAGGTTTCGGTTCATGCGGTCAGCCTTGGTTGCTGTTGGGGGTGAGGAAAGGGGTGGGCGCGGGGGTGCCGTAGGACTGGCAGGCGCGGGCAAAGGCCTCGTCGCTGCCATACTGCTCCATCAGGGCCTGGGTGTTGCAGTAGAACTGCTGGCGCGACACGTGGGTGGTGCCTTGGCTGTTGGGGCGCGAGTGAATCCATACTACGCCCCCGAGGGGCACATTGGTGCAGGCCATGCGGCCTCCACGGATGCCAAACCCCGTGCTGCGGCCTACGTGGCAACGCAGCAGGCTGGTGTCGCTTAGGTTCAGCCGCAGGCTGCTTCCAGTCATGCTCACAAAAGGGCGTCCGTCGGTGGGGTCGACGTGCTGGACGGCCAGCAGGTGGGTGATGCTGTCGCCCGGCTGAAACCCCTCGTTGTTGCGGATGACGGCCACTGAGAAGTCCTGCAGCGTGGTGTCGGGGCCGAGGACGAGGGAGCCCAATTCCACGTTGCTGACCACGTCCGGTCCCTCGACCGCGAGGTCTATGGGGCACAGCGGCCCGTCGCTCACCAGGCAGGGCACCATCACACAGCCGCCGTTCCGCGCCATTGTCTTGGTGAGGAAGATGCGGTTGTCCGGCAGGTTGACCGAGATGAACTGGTTGTAGTTGGTGGTGCCGTCGCGGCGGTGTTCGAAGACAGGCTTGTAGTCGCGCGGAAAGGCTTTCCACAGATTGACCAGGTTGCTCCAGCTCGTGCGGCCGTACATCAGGCGAGGGGTGCGCGAGATGCGGGAGGCCACAGCCCGGCTGCGGGCATAGGTGCGGCCGTTGCTGGTGTAGAAGACATAGTCGCCCAGGAGGCCGCTGAATTGTTTTTCTGAATTCAATACTTTCATTTTTTTTCCTTTCTTTTTTGTGTTTGCAAAGATACTGTCGCTTTTTTCTGTCGGGAACACATGGTTACGCTCGGTTACGATAAGTTACACACGGTTCCGATAAGTTCCGCTCGGGCTTCCGTCGGGCTTCCTCCCCGCTGCTGCATTGGGCCGAAAACGGGTCGGTATTGGGTCGGCATTGGGTGGGGTGCGGCTTGGGACCGAGGGTACTTTCGAGTTGCAAAAATACATATTGTGTGGCGGCAGGACGGCACGATGTATCGGACCTCCGACCCAGGCAGGGCAGGGGGGTGGGGAAGGGTACGGCTCAAGAGGGTGACGGGGTACGAAAAAGATACGATTGGGGTATTGCTATTTGAAAAAAAGTTCGTATATTTGCGCGAACATATTGAGGTGCTACTTTCAGTATCTGTGTTTGTAACCAAATGATAGTTAGCTCTATGGGTGAAGATGTCGACCTGTTGAATTCCAACCGCAAAGGTTCGCTGCCATGCCGTGTGGCAGAGCAACAGCCGTCGAATGACCTCAACCAGGAGCAGTGGTTGTGTCAGAAAGTGGCTGATTTGAAGGGGGTGCGTAGCGTGGATAAGTTTGTGGACTACTGCGATGAGCACAATGTCTGTTTTGACGACCAGTTGAAGATTATCGACCGCCTGCACAGCTGCCACACTAACCGCATGGCCTACCGCGCGCTGCTGGAGTACGCCCAGCTGCTGCAGGAGGACCGGCAGCTGCACGACCGCCTTTTCGGCCCCCCGGCGGCACCTTCCCTACCTCAATCGGATATGGGCTTGGAGGTACGCCCTTCTGCCCCCGAGGGGACCTCGGCATCGGCCTCGGCGGCCGCTTTTTCCACCTCGTCCAGAACCAGCCTCGACGTCTTTTATCTCTCTGATGCCGGAGTCGGTGTCAACATCGAGGTTTGGCAAGCATTTGTCGAGAGGCTCCATCTTGGGGGGTATATTGACAAGGAGCAGATTGGGGACATGGAGGTGCTGCTGGGCATCCGCCGCCAAGGCAGCAGGCTCAAACGGCCCATCCGTTTCCTCCAGAACAAGAACGAGGCGGCCATGCTCTTCGCCATGCTCTATGGCCGTTTGGCCTACCGCCTGCCCGCCCCGATGGATGCCGACGCGGGCTTCCTCAGGCAGATAGGCTTCACGCCCCCCCATCCTCCACTTCGAGGCCGGCATCTACCGCCTGCCCAACCTTATCCGCGTGCCGGGGGGCATAGGGCTCGACGCCGACCATAACACCCGCGACCCCTATTGGGAGCTTCTGGCCCCCGCCCTGCACTTTATAAAAGCCACACGCCCCACTAGCGACCCCGCCCACAGCCTCAGCAACGCCCTGAAGGACTGCCAGAATCTCAACTACGACAAGGTCCTGCACCTGCTTTGTCTGCTCCGCCCCCTGGGATTGAAGTGCATGCCCTGAGAGGACTGAGCAGCACGCGCCTCGATGCCTCAGGGCAGAGGGGTTGAATCCAAATCGGTCGTTAGGATTTGTGTCAGATTAGTATTTGTTTCGAGCAGATGGGCAGCATCTCTGTCGCGGGCCTAGCTGGCTACGTCAAGACTGGGATGTGGCCAAGATGCCAAAAGAAATGCTGGTATGACATAAATAGAGTGGCTCTAGTTTGATAAAAGACTGATTTTTAGCAGCCTCGAAGAGACTGAATCTCAATAACCCCATACTAAGCGACCAACGGGAGCGCAGTGAGGGGATTGCGAAACCCCTACTACTCAGCGTGTCGAAGACACGCCACATTGAAAAATACGAGCAAGAATCAGTCATACTTTGTACTAGAGCGAACAAAAAAAGCCGTGGCAGGAAGCCACGGCCAACGATAGATTTTAAAATACCTTA
>DFDY01000110.1:259-13531 GCA_002368955.1 Bacteroidales bacterium UBA3816 | reverse complement strand
GGATAGAATTAATAGAGCGGATAGATTAGCTGTTATTCTTTTCATTTCTTTAGAGGTTTTAAAGGGTTAATAATTAGTCGAAATCGCTGCCGGTGTAAGTCGCCCCGCCAGTCAGGCTCTCGGTGCTGCCGGAGGTGCCAAGGGGTTGGGGGTCGGTGTTGCCGCTGCCGGCAAAGCCGCGCTCCACGCGGGCTTCCATCAGTTCTACCATCGGAGTTTGCTACTCCTTTTTCTTTTGTTTAATCATTTTTTGCGGCCCTGTTATATCCCATCGGGCACGTCGGTTTTGTGGTGCCCGATACCCGCAGTGCCGAAAGTGATTGTTAAGAAAGGAAGGCATATAAAAAAGAAGCGCGGGTATCAAACTCATCGTTTATCCCGCTACTGAGGCTCTAGCATGCCCACTTACCGAGGATAAACAATGCCGAGCCCACGCTGTGACAATATACAGTTACGTGTATATATCACACCAATAGGCGCCGACTTTGTCTTATCGTGCGGTAAGTTTGAATTTGCTAGATTTCAGTAGCCGCAGATAAAACGCCGTTTCAGCGTCTTTTCGTTTATGTCTTGTCTACCACCCTCTTACCCGTCAAGGGTACTATTATTTTTTGATTAAGGCCTTTTGCCCTAAAAAATTTGTTGTATATATGCTGCCACAAGGTGACCAGTGGCATTTGTCATATTTAGGGACGTGCTGAAATCCTCTATTCCAGAAAGAATCATTTACGTCCATAATGTTGGTTAGAGTTCACAAAAAAACATCCGTTCGGCATGGGTTGTGGCAGAACGGATGTTTGTATGGTGTATTGTGGTTGGAGGGATGCTATTCGGCCTGCTTGTGGCTCTTTTTCTTAGAGGTTGGCCGGGCTGCTTTTTTAGGTTTGCCCCCTTTGCCCTTGGCCGTGCTTTTAGCGGAATGGCCTTCATTTGTGTCGGCGGCAGGCTTTTGGCGGCTGCGAGCGGACTTGTCGCCGGCTTTCTTTGTGGGGCGGGCATCTCGTCTGGTTCTGCCATGGCGGTCCTGCGGGGCGGCGAGGTCGTCAAGGGTGTCCTCTTCGACGAGGTCGAAGTCGATGAGTTTCTTGAGCATATCTACGCCTTTTACGCGGATGCGGATGGGGTCGCCCAGTTTATAGCATTTGCCATAGCGGCGGCCGATGACCTGGTAGTTGTCCTCGTCGAGCATGTAGTAGTCGCCCTGCAGGCTTCCAATGGGAATCATGCCCTCGCACTTGTTGCCTTCGATTTCGGCATAGAGTCCCCATTTGCTCACACCGGAGATATTGGCAGAGAACACTTGGCCTATCTTGTCGCTGAGATATTCGGCCTGCTTGTATTTAATGCTGGCCCGCTCGGCATCGGCTGCCCGCTTCTCCATGACGGAACAGTGCTTGCAATATTCTTCGTACTCTTCGGCGTTGACAGATGGGCCACCGTTGAGGTAACGCTCCAGAAGGCGGTGCACCATGAGGTCGGGGTAGCGGCGGATGGGAGAGGTGAAGTGGGTGTAGAAGGGGAAGCCGAGTCCGTAGTGGCCTATGTTCTCAGTGCTGTAGTAGGCCTTGGCCATGGTGCGGATGGCGATATTGTCAATCATATATTCCTCGCCACGGCCGGCAATGGATTCGAAGAGGTGGTTGTAGCTGTTGGCCAAAGCCTTGCGGGAGCTGACCTTCATGGAGAATCCCAGTTTGGAGACAAACTCGACGAAGGTGTTCAGTTTCTCGGGGTCTGGCTCGTCGTGTACACGGTAGACAAAGGTCTTGGCTTTGGCTGGTTTTTTGTCGTCCTTCTCTTTCTTGGTTCGGCCCACATGTTCGGCCACCCGTTTGTTGGCCAGCAACATGAATTCCTCAATCAGCCAGTTGGCCTCTTTGGCCTCCTTGATATAGACCCCAATGGGCTTGGCATTCTCGTCCAGTTGGAATTTCACCTCTTGGCTGTCGAAATTGATAGCCCCATCCTTGTAGCGTTGTTGGCGGAGGGTGGTGGCCAGCTGGTGCAGTTGCAGGATGGCCTTGCCGGTGACCTTGTTGGCTTTCTGGCTGCTATCGGGCAACACAGCGGAGGCATCGTTGCTGTCGATGATTATCTGAGCCTCTTCATAGGCATAGCGCATGTCGCTGTTGATAATGCTCTTGCCAAACCAAGTCTTCAGCACCTCGGCCTTGTCGTTCATCTCCATGACCACGCTGAAACAGAGTTTGTCCTCATGTGGGCGGAGGGAGCAGACCCCGTTGCAGAGCTTTTCGGGCAGCATAGGAATGGTGCGGTCCACCAAGTAGATGCTGGTGCCACGGGTGTAGGCCTCCTGGTCGATGCGGGAGCCGGGCAAGACATAGTGGCTCACATCGGCTATATGCACGCCCACCTCATAGTTGCCGTTTTTCATGCGGCGGAAGGAGAGGGCATCGTCAAAGTCCTTGGCATCGGCGGGGTCGATGGTAAAGGTGGTCGTCTTGCGGAAATCTTTGCGTCCTTCATAGTCCTTGTCGGAAGGAGGGGCAATCTCTGCCGCCTCGCGCTCCACGTCGGAGGGGAAATCCAGGGGAAAGTCGTATTCGGCCAGGATGGACTGCATCTCCACGTTGTTGTCGCCCGGGCGGCCCAGCCGCTTGATGACCTTGCCCACGGGGTTGTTCATCCGCTCGGGCCAGTCGGTCATCTCCACCAGCACCTTCTCGCCGTCTTTTGCACCGGCAAGGTCGTTTAGCGGGATGAAAATATCCACCACCATGGTCTTGTTGTCGCTGACCATGAAGGCGAAACGGTCCTGCCGTTGCAGTATGCCGACAAATTTGGTGCGGGCACGCTGTAGGATTTCCACCACCTGGCCTTCGGGCTTGTGCATCCGTCGTTTGGGAAACATGAGCACCTTCACCAGGTCGCCATGGAGGGCGTGGTGGGTGTTGTTGGGTGAAATTTGCACATCTTCGCGGCCCTCTTCTTGCGGAATGACATAGGCTTTGCCACCATTTTTCATGTCGATGGTGCCAATCATGTAGTTCTTGGGCAGCAGGTCGTCGTTGATGTTCTTAGGATTAATCTTATACTTGCCACGGGCGTTCTCGTCTTCCACCAAAATCTTGCTCTCGGCCAGTTCCAACATGGTGGCCAGCACCAATTGGCGGCTGCCCTTGTCGTGGGCACCCACCTTGGAGGCTATCTGTTTGTGGTTGAAAGAGTCGAACGGACTGTTGGCAAAAATCTTTAGTATTTGTTTTGCGTAAATGTCGTTCATTTGGATTGTCTAATTAGTATCAATGAAATCCATGGGCAAATGCTTTGCCCATGGATTTGGGAGGTTTAGTTGTTAAAACCGCATCTTTGCAGGAGGGCATCAATTTTGGGGTCGCGACCCATAAAGTTGCGGAAGAGGACGGCCGGATGCTCGGTGCCGCCCTTGCTGAGGACCTCGTTGCGGAAGGCTTCGGCAGTGGCTTTGTCGAAGATGCCGTTTTGCTTGAACTTGGAGAAGACGTCGGCGTCTAGCACTTCGGCCCATTTGTAGCCATAGTAGCCCGAGGCATAGCCGCCTGCAAAGATGTGGGTGAAGGCGGTGCTGGTGTTGGTGCCCTGTACGGGGGGGAGCAACTCCTTCATGTGGGCACGTTCAAAGTCCTCTATGGGTCCCTGGATGGGCGCGGTGATGGTGTGGAAGGCAAAGTCCACCAGACCCAAGCTCAGCTGGCGCACGCAGAGCCATCCGGCCAAGTATTTTTCGGCGGCACGGATTTTCTGTATGTACTCCATGGGAATGGTGGCCCCGGTCTGATAGTGGCGGGCAAAGGTGTTGAGGAACTCGGGCACGTAGCACCAGTTCTCCATCACCTGGGAGGGCAGCTCCACAAAATCACGCTTCACGTTGGTGCCGCTCACGCCCGGGTAGGTGCAGTCGCTGAGCATGCCGTGCATGGCGTGGCCGAACTCGTGCATGAAAGTCTCCACCTCGCTGAAACTGAGCAGGGCGGGCTTGTCGCCCACCGGCTTAGAGAAATTGCACACCACTTGGATGAGTGGGCGAATCTCGTTGCCGTCGATGTTGCTCTGGTTGCGGAACTCGGTCATCCAGGCACCGCTGCGCTTGCTGGCACGGGGGTGCATGTCTAGGTAAAGCACTGCCATGAAACGGTTGCCGTCATACACTTCGTAGACCTTCACGTCGGGATGATAAACGTCAATGTCGCTAGCCTCCTTGAAAGTCAGCCCATAGAGTCTGCCATAGAGGTTGAAGATGCCTTGGCGTACATTCTCCAACTGGAAGTAGGGGCGCAGCAGCTCCTCGTCGAAGTCATACTTGTCCTGCTTCATCTTCTCGCTCCAGTAAGAGAAGTCCCACCGTTGCAGTGGCAGTTTGGCTCCGTGGCGCGAGGCGTAGTTGCTCACGTCCTTCAGGTCTTGGATGGCGTAGGGCATGGAGGCGTTCAGCAGCTGGTCGAAGAACTTGGACAGCTGGGCAGGGGTTTCGCACATGCGGTTGCTCAGCACATACTCGCTATAGTTGCTGTAGCCCAGCAGCTTGGCCTGCTGGTAGCGCAGGTAGGTCATCTCGCGGATAATCTCGTTGTTGTCGTTCTCGTTGCCACGGTTGCCCCGGCTGTTATAGGCGCGCCACATCTGTTCGCGCAGGTCGCGGTTGTCGGCATAGGTGATGAAAGGGCCGAAGGAGGGGTAGGCCAGCGTGAAGACCCAGCCGTCCAGGTCGCGCTCCGCAGCTTCCTGGCGGGCGGCGGCAACCACGTTCTCGGGCAGGCCGTTGAGGTCACGCTCCTTGGTAATGTGGAGGATGTAGTTGTTGTTGTCGGCCAACACGTTCTGGTTCATCTTCTGCGACAGCTCGGCCAGTCGTTCGCTGTTCTTGGCAAAGATTTTCTTGTCGCGGCCGGAGAGGTTGACGCCGTTGCGCACAAAGCCTTTGTAGGTGTTCTCCAGCAGGGTGCGTTGCTCGGTGGTCAGCTCCAGCTTGTCGCGCTGTTCGTATACGGCCTTCACGCGGGCAAACAGTTTCTCGTTCATGCTCACGCTGTTCTCATAGCGGGTGAGCTCGGGCGTCAGTTCCATCACTATCTGCTGCATGGCGGAGTCGGTGTTGCACTCGTTGAGGTTGAACAACAAACTGCTGATGCGGTCCAACTGCTCGCTGGCAGTCTGCATGGCCACGATGGTGTTCTCAAAAGAGGGGGCCTCTTTCTGCTTGATGATGTTGTTGATATTGGCTTCAGCTTCTTTGATGGCTGCACGCATGGCGGGAGCGTAGTGCTCGGTGCGAATCTGGCTGAAAGGAGGTGTCTGGTGCGGAGTGTTCCATGTCTCCAGCAAGGGGTTGTCCGTCTGACCCATAGAAGGCACTGCGGTGCTAACAATAGTCATAAGAAGTAGTATTTTTGTGAATCTTGTCATATATTTTAAGGTTTATTATGAATGTTTCAACAATTGTGTGCAATAAATAAATATCTTCTCCGTTTTCTAACAATAACGTAAAGAAGTAAATTTATTGTACGAAAACAAAAAAATAGTATTAATACAATGTACTCCGAGCTCGAAAAACGTGTCTCTGTCTACAAACTAAAAACTAAGAAACCTATGAAAAAGATCGTATTTGGTCTCGGTGTTGCCTTTGTGGCAGTGCTTTTTGCCTCTTGCAACAACCAAAACAATCCCGCCCTCGATGCCGCCATCAAGGCAAACGACTCCCTGAAGCAGATTATCAACACCAAGGATGCCGAATTGGATTCCATGTTCGCCACCCTCAATGAGATTGAGGAGAACCTCGCTGCTGTCAACTCTCGCTACAACACCATCCAGGAGCTCCGTCGCGCCAACATGGAGGGCCAGCCCAACGTCAAAAATCAAATAAACGAGCAGATCAAGAACATTGAAAACCTCATGGCTGCCAACAAGCAGAAACTGGCCAACCTTCAGTCCAAAATCAAGACCGAGGGTGCCGAAAGCACCCGCCTGCAAGAACTGGTCAACCGCCAAGAGCAGCGCATTGCCGCCCAGGAATCGCAGATTGCCGAGCTGCTGACCGAACTTGAGAGTAACAAGGTGCTCATCAAGAAACTTAACGAGGATGTCTCCCAGCTCACCGCCGCCAATGAGGAAAAAGAGCAGTTCATCCAGCGTCAGACCAACGAGGCCAACCGCGCCTACTATGTTGTGGGCAGCTATGACGACCTCAACCAAGCCGGCATCGTCAGCAAGGCTGGTGGCTTCATTGGCATTGGCCGTCACCAGGGCACCAACACCGATATGCCTCTGGACCGCTTCACTCAGATCGACCGCACCAAGGTGACCACCATCCCTATCAATATGAAGAAAGCCATCGTGGTCTCCAAACATGCCGAGAACAGCTACGAATTGGTCATGGACGAAAACGACCCCAAACTGGTCTCCTATCTCCGCATCCTCAACCCCACCAAGTTCTGGGAACAGACCCGTTTCCTGGTCATCTCTACCAAGTAGTTTCAACATCCACTTAAAGAATAATAGCACTCAGGCTCAAGCAAATGCGCCTGGGTGCTATCTTTTTTGCGCTATCGTTAGCGCCGTCACCCAGATAGGGGAGGGGGAGTTTTCCCACAAAGTGAATAATCTTGGCCAAGCTTGGATGTAGTCTTCGCCCAAGTGAAGACACTACCGATTGTGTGCGGCTACACGCCAACTCTGCCCAACTCAGCCACCTTCAAGGTTGAATGTCAGTTAGTGTCCCAACAAACCATAGTGGGCGGACATATAGCCCATTGTGCTCTCTTGGGAGGGAAATCCTTGCAAACGTATGATGCTAAGATGCTAAAAGTTGTTCAAAATGGGCTGTCTGCTGTACTCGGCACTCCATATCAGATATATCTCTTTGTACTCCGTGTGATACCGAGAGAATCTGACAAGTGGCAATGACCACACTATCTATGACTTGATGAAAATAGCCGCTATTCTGTAAGTGATAGTAGACCAATTATATATTGTTGCGAAATTCTTCGCAACGAAAAATATCGCAATGATATGAATTATTTTTCAATCAGTCAAAATTAGTTGTTCTGGTAATCCAAGGGGTAGGGCTACAGCTCTACGCTATTGGCATAAAATCCCAGTAAGGGAACCACAGTAATATTGCAACGTATGCGTTAAAGAATTTGCGAATTATTTACACCTATAGGTTGAAATATTGTATGGTA
The DNA here is from genome assembly GCA_002368955.1 of Bacteroidales bacterium UBA3816. Classification (GTDB taxonomy): domain Bacteria; phylum Bacteroidota; class Bacteroidia; order Bacteroidales; family P3; genus Colimorpha. The sequence goes on along the minus strand of DFDY01000110.1, from coordinate 6,353 downwards.
TGGACAAACATGGCTCTAATCTGACATATGACTGATTGTTCGGCCGTATCGAAGAGGTTGAATCTCGATATTGTTGCAAAGTTATGCACAATAGGTGGCTTGCTTACTTTGCAGAGGTCGGGCAGAGTCACTTCCCCACCAATCAGGGTTCTGATGGCGGTACAAATTCCTCAATCCCAGGAGCATTTTCGATGGATTCTTTACCACTGATACCTATCATATAGTCCCTTGTAAACACTTTAACAGCATTATTATTTCTTGTTTCACTCATTACAGAACGATCAAAAACGGATTTAAATTCCGGCGGAAAGGCCACAAGCCTCAATCCGTTATCACCTACAAGCCCGAATACCGCCACTAGCCGTCCATCCTCTCTCGGCTCCGGACAGTAACCAAAGATTTTTGCCCTTACTTTATAGTTCGGATTTTTATTTCTATCACTAAAATACAAAAACATTTCTTCTGCATTTACTTTATTACTATCAGTAGAATATCCCGTAATAGCCAAAAATTGCTTATCCAGTGTTTTATGAGCTTCAAATACTTCTTTCGATGTTTTCTTCTGCGGTGTTTGAGGAGATTGGGTTGACGGAACAACCGTATATGAGCTATTAGATACAGGGTTTACCGGTTCCTTATCAACCAACTCTCTAGGTTGAGATGTTATAAGCTGGCTACACTGTTGTGCTGCAACAGGAGCAGGATTCACAGCACTTGTTGCCAAAAGAACAAGAACCGGAAGGGCTTTCATACTGGCTGTAGTGACTTTGGTCGAAATCTCCTCCGCTGAGGCGGTGATGAAGCCGGGTCTAAATATTCGTTTTCTCATTGCGTGAAGTGTTTTTGTCTGCCCCAAGTCCCCAATGGGCGGTTAATACCATAAAGAAAGGCATGAGACTTATGTACTCATGTCCGTCTTTAACCAGGTATCGCCAAACACCTTTACGGGAACGGGATTCGAGGAACATATCTCACGCCTGAGGATATGCCGTAGGCGTGAGAACCTAATGCATACGCGACAAGCGAAAGCATATATGCTCATTCCTCCCGTATGAATTTTGGCGAATTCGGTTAAAAGGACATTTTTGCAATGCTTTTCTTGCATCTGCTTACCTGACTTTCGTAAGCGAGTGCAAAGATACAAATAAAAAATCATTTAGCCGAAAAAAAGTTATGGTTTCTTTGTATCAAGTTGTTCCTGTGGTGATAGATGGGACAAGTATAATGCCCCGCAGGGGCATAAGAATCACTGTAGGGTGTTGGGGCATATGCCAATCACCCAAGGCGTTACCCTAGATGAACTGCGTGCTCGTGTAAGTCTCTACTGCATGACGGTTTCGACTGAATACAGGGGATAGTTGGTCATCCAGGATTGTTCGCGATAGGGGGCCATCGAGAAGCGGATGCCGTGGAGTGCCGGGTTGGCCTCAACAAAATAGCGCAGGCTTTTCGACTGCAAGTTGTCTTCGGCTTTCACTTCAATAGGAACCACCCTGTTGTCGTGTTGCACTAGAAAGTCCACCTCGCCCCGCGAGTTGTCGGCCGACCAGTAATAGATGTTGCGGTGCGCAAGGCGCAATTGCTGCAAGACATACTGCTCTGTCAGGGCTCCTTTATAATCTGTGAAGATGCTGTTGCCGTTGAGCAATGCCTGCGGTGTCAGGTCGTTCATGGCGCTGAGCAAGCCCACGTCCAGCAGGTAAATCTTAAAAGCCGAAAAGTCTTCGTAGGCCGAAAGGGGCATCTGCCCTTTCTTGGTCCTATTTACCTTATACACCAGTCCTGCATCACGCAACCATTCAATGGCCAGTTCAAAACTTTTGGCCCGAGCCCCCTCCTTCAGGAGGCCATAGATAAACTTCTTGTTCTCCTTGGCCAGTTGGCCACTGACGCTCTGCCATACCATGCGGATGCGTGGTACCTCTGGCAGAGGGGCGTGTTTGGAAAAATCGCGGTCGTAGGAGTCGAGAATGCCCAGTTGGAGGCGACGGACGGCCTGTAGGTCCTGCTCCTCAGCAAACGTCTTCACCACCTCGGGCATCCCTCCAACGTAATAGTATTGGCGTAGCAAATCCTCCAGCTGAGGGGCAAACGAGTTCAGTTGCTCCCATCGCCCTTGGCGCAGGGCTTCGACAAAACGTCCCTTGCCCATGGCTTCCAGAAATTCATAAAAAGACAGAGGGTATAGCGATACGAAGTCCACCTTACCAACAGGGAAACTGTCGTGTTCATGGGTGGCAATTCCCAGCAGCGACCCGGCTGCCATCACAGGCTGCTGTGGGATGCTCTCGTAGAAGTATTTCAATGCTGTCACTCCTCTTGGTGCTTCCTGAATCTCGTCAAATATCAGCAGCGTATCGCTATCGACCTGTGTGCCGGTAGCCATATATATGTCGAACAAAATACGCTGAATGTCGAAATCCTTCACAAATAGCTGCCGTAGGATGGCGTTATCTTCAAAGTTGATGTATAGGTGCTTTGCAAAGGCCTCTTGGGCAAAAGCCTTCATGAGCCATGTCTTTCCCACCTGTCTGGCACCCTGAAGGATGAGCGGTTTGCGGTTTTTGCGATTCTTCCAATCGTATAACTCTTTGATTTTATAGCGTATCATATTTGTTCAATGTCTTTTTTCGCAGTGCAAATATACTACTTTTTTCTAAAAGTGCGACTAAAAAGTGTATACAGATGACAAAAAGTGCGACTAAAAAGTGTAATTAGGTGACAAAAAGTGCGACTGAAAAGTGTCAATACTTCGACTGCTGGGTCTGATTATGGGAGACGAGGGGTGCCCGATGAGGGGGGATGGGGGCTAATAACAACGAGGGCATCCACCTTGGCGGATGCCCTCGTTGTGCTGCGTTGGCTCAAGACCGACAGCTGTGGGAAACCCTTGTTGTGACAGGATGCCTGCGGGCCGACGGCCCAAGGCGGACCATGGGACTAGCGGAGGCTTTCGATGTAGGTGCGGACGGTCTGGCGGTCGTTGCTGAAGGTGAGCACGCCGATGGCCCGCTCGTAGTTTTCGGGGTCGATGCAGTGGGTGTAGGCGGCTTTGAGGAAGTCCACCTGCCCAGTGGAAAAGTCGAAGGTGGCAGCAATGCGGGCTATCTGGCTTGCGGTGAAGGGCATTCCGTTGTTGAGCAGTCCCCTGGCGGTGGTGCTCTTCTCGCTGTCGAACGACTGGTTGTTGAGCACGCCCACCATCTCGGTGACCCATTCATCGCTGACGGTCAGGGGCTCCTCAACCACCACGGTAGGAGGCTCGGGCGGTGCTGGCGGGTTGACAATCACCACCTCGGTGTTTGGCTTGTGGCCGTGTTGATGCCCCGCGTGTTGATGCCCGGACGGGCGCGGCAGGCTGGTCTCAGGCGCGGTGAGGGTGAGTTGGTCGTTGCGGCGGCTATAGCTGACGGTGACTGGGGTGCCGTTGAGGTCGGCATAGACCTCCAGGGCCACAGCCTTGCGGGCTGGGTGGTTGAGGACCACTATGATTTGCTGAAGGTTGTTGTCTAGGCGGTCGATGGCTACCTGCGTAAGGGGGACGTCGTTGACGAGGTTGCCGTTCAGGTAGACATAGAAACTTTCGGCCTGCTGCGCCTGCACGATGATGCTGGGTGTGGGTACCACTCGGGGGGTGGTGGTGTGGCGGTTGCCGTGGCGCTGTGCTGCGAGGGTGCCGGTCAGGGCCAGTGCGAGGGTCAAAAGAAATAAGCGTTTCATATCTTGTAGTTTTTAATTTTTTCTGTTTGCAAAGATACGTTTTCCCTCTGAGGAAAAACCCTACGGCGATACATATTTTTCCAGTTCGTTTCAGGTGGTGGCCTAAAAATCAGCAGCGCCTCCACCTTTCGGCCGCAACCTTAACGTTTCCGCCCCCAAGCCCCTACGATTCTCACACGCTTTTTTAGCGGGGCGGGTGCGCCCTGCGTGACCGAGTGTAATGGTGCGTAACCGAGTGGAATGTATTGTAACCTATTGTAACCATGTGGCTCCGGCAGTGGCAAATGGGTGTATCTTAGCCTCGCAATTGGGTTAGCGCTCAAAGAGCCGCAGCTGTTTGGTGGGCAGCTCTATAGGATGATAGAGAGTGTCGGGCAGGGGGTCGTTGGCGTTAGCTAGGAGGTGTTGCGGACGTGGGTCGGCGGGGTCGGCGAAATTGGTGGCGTGCATCTCTATCTGTTTGGCGCGGTAGGCGTAGTTGAAAAGCCCCCACTCCCCTTGGAGCGGCTGGGTGATGGCTATGCGTTCGCCCTGCTGCAGTTGGGCGCAAATCAACGCTACGTCGTGCTGCAGGTCAACGTCGCGGCCGGGTTTGCCCCAGTTGGCCACATTGAGGGTGACGGCTCCAATAGTCAGCAGCAGGGCCACGATGGTGCTCACGGTGCGGAAGGGGCGTCTGCGGCGCGAAAGCCACTGCTCCACAGGGTCGCTGGTCAGCGCTCCCATGGCCACGGCAAAGAAGGGGAAGACGGTGAGTATGTAGAAGTTGCTCTGTTTGGTGCTAATCATCATGGGCAGGACACCGGAGAGAGTCAGCAGGAGGTATATAAAGCTTGTGCGCCAGCGGTCCTTGGCGACGAGCCTCTGACCGGAACGGCGGCCCCGCACTGCGGCCACCAACAGGGCCAGCAGCGTGAGCCCAAGCACGATGGCGACGGCCATGAAGAATTTGCCGACGATGAACCAGCGGCTGCCGACGGTATGTTCCTGTATGCCGCCCACTATCTGCAGCGGGAGGTAGGCCTTGAGGTAGTCCACGGCGGCGGGTTGCAGCAGGCCGACCAACAGCAGGCACAGGAGCGTGGAGGCGAGGGTGACGAAGGTGAGGCCGAGGGCTTGCGGCAGGGTGCGACGCTGGGGCTGGGGTGCAAAAAGGAGGTCGGCCAGCCAGATGATGAGCGGCAGGCAGAGGGGATAGAGACCGGTGAAGCCCTTGGTGAGGAAGGCCAGAAAGAGGAAGACCCCGGCAAGGAGGTGCCACCCCGCCTGTCTGAGCCAGGAGGCGGGGGTGTGGGTCATGCAGAGCACTGCCGCCAGGACAAAGAGTCCCATGGGACCTTCGAGCATGTTGTCGCAGGCGAACTGCGAGACGAGGGGCACCAGCACCCACAGCAGCAGTGGCAGCCAGGCCGTCTGTCGCCGGAAGCCCACACGGGTCCACAGCCGCACCAAGAGCAGCCCCGTGAGAAGTATCATGCCGAGAGAATAGGCCTTGGTGACCCACAGGTGGGTGCCGAATGCTTTGTAGCAGAGGGCCAGCAGCCCGAAGGAGAGGGGCGGGTGGCCGACAAAGAGAGGTTCATAGGAGGGGTTGATGCAGGGCTGCCAGAAAGAGCCGATGCCCTGTGCCATATTGGCGGCCAAATTGGCATAGACCAAACCGTCGAGGAACATGCCTGTGGTGGTCAGCTCAGCGCAGATTTCAATAAAGAAAAGCGCGACTACGGCTAGGAATAAGGGCCAGGTTTGTTTCATGGTTGGGCAGGTTAGGTTAGCGGGCATCTTCGAGGGCTTTCTGCATGGCACGGATTTGGTCGCGATATTTGGCCGCGGCCAGGAAGTCCATCTCTTTGGCCGCCTGCTGCATTTTGCGTTGTGCATCGCGTATCTCCTTGCGCAGCTGGGCCTGCGTCTTGTTGGCCCACTGAAGGTCGGGTTCGCTGGCCACAGGCTCGTCGGGTTCTGTCTCGGCCACGGCGGGCAGGGGCTGGTTATTATGTGGATTGTAGCGAGTCTTGCCGCCGTGCGACGGGGTGTTGAGGGCATAGGGCGAGGCCGCGATGTTGGGGATGTTGGGCCCTTCGGGAGCCTTGTCCTCCAGATGCTCCTCGGCTGCCCGTTCGATGACGCTGGTGGAACCCATGATGGCATCGATGCTTTTGACAATCTGGCGGGGGACTATGCCATGCTCCAGGTTGTAGCGAATCTGCTTCTCGCGATGGCGGTTGGTTTCGTCAATGGCGCGCTGCATACTGCCGGTGATGGTGTCGCCGTAGAGGATGGCCTTGCTGTGCACGTTGCGGGCCGCACGCCCAATGGTTTGGATGAGAGCACGGTCGCTGCGCAGGAAGCCCTCCTTGTCGGCATCGAGGAT
>DFDY01000110.1:0-216 GCA_002368955.1 Bacteroidales bacterium UBA3816 | reverse complement strand
TGTCGGCATCGAGGATGGCCACCAGAGAGACTTCGGGCAGGTCCAGTCCCTCACGCAGCAGGTTGACGCCGACCAGCACGTCGAAGACACCCATGCGCAGGTCGCGCATGATTTCCACACGCTCCAGGGTGTCCACATCGCTGTGGATGTATTTGCTGCGGATGCCCAGATTGATGAGGTAGGAGGTCATCTCTTCGGCCATGCGCTTGGTGAGGG
>DFDY01000196.1 GCA_002368955.1 Bacteroidales bacterium UBA3816 | reverse complement strand
TGCGGAAGCGGCAAGAAATACAAAAACTGCTGCGGCAGGAATCTATAAGAAGACTTTGAGAAAGATATTCAAAGAATAGTAACTGCTTTTTATACCCAGACAGCCAACTCTACAAACAAAAACTGTCTGGGTATTTATTAATATTAGAAATGAGCACAACTATAAGTACAAAAAGAATTGAATGGATTGATGCCCTACGAGGTTTTACAATGCTATTCGTAGTCTATTATCATCTAGAAGTTTGCGGTTTGTTCATAGATTCTCCAGCTCACGGACTGAATGGTTTTTTTAGAACATTTCGTATGCCTTTGTTCTTTTTCATCAGTGGTTTTGTTGCTTATAAAAACAATGAGTTATGGAATTTAAACAATTTTAAAACGAAACTAATAAAGAAACTTAGAGTACAAATAGTTCCAATGCTTTTCTTTGGACTTCTCTATTCGATGACTGTTCATGCAAATGACACAAACACTACCCCACTTCAATCCATCTTAATATTCTTTAATCAAAGCGAAAAATTGGGCTATTGGTTTACTGAAGCACTACTCTTAATGTTCATTATTTATTACACGGTTTCCTTTTTGTTAAGAAAGAAGAATTTGAAAATACGCCAATTCGTCCTTGTCGGTATATCAATTGGGGCTTATCTTTTAGCATTTCGTAGTGTAACACATTACCAACATATTCAGATAGCCAATTGGTTGGGGTTATATAATCTATTATTGTATTTACAATTCTTTGTCTTCGGGAACATAGTCTCATGCTACAGAAAGAAATTGTTCAAAATACTAGATAGCTCTTTGATAAGAGGCGCAATTATCATTCTATTAGCAGGCGTCTACATTCTATATTTATCTCAAGAAGATGTCCAAAGTTCATATATTCATACAGGCACTACTAAAATTCTCATTGAAGCAATTTCATATCTGGGAATCCTGACTACATTAAATGTTTTCAGACATTACTCAAAATTCTTTTCTTCAGAAACAAAAATTGGTTCCGGTCTTCAGTACATTGGCCGCAGAACACTTGACATATATCTAATACATTGGTTCTTAATTCCTGTAATTCCTTCTTTAGGCACTTTCTTTACCGAGAACCACCTATTCATATTAGAAACCACCACAGTGATACTCATATCGTTACTAATAATCCAATTCACCCTCATCATCAGCAATATAATACGCACAAGTCCTTTCCTTGCCTATTGGTTGCTGGGTGTGAAACGAGAAAAGAAGTAATACGGCACCATCTATCCGTTAATAGGCTGGACTATCTTGCGCAGGTTTTCTATGTCGAGTTGTTGATATTGCATATCGGCGGGGGAGACGAAGTGTTTTTTGTTGTTCTTGTAGTTGTCTTGGTTGTATTCGGTGGCTTTCTCGAAAAGGTGGTGAGCCACGGCGCGTTTCAACTCTTCTAAAGACATACTGCCTTGCTCCCATTTCTTTTTCTGGTCGGCTGAAAGGTAGCGGCTATATTTAGCATTCATGGCAGGGGAGATACGGTTCTGGCCTGTGGCGTTGGGATTGGCAGCAAGAGTCTCTTCGTAATTCCTGGTGAGGGCGGGGAAATCGACCCATGAGGTGATGGTGGTTTCGAGCAGTTTCAGGTGCTTACGATTCTTGTCGGTGTAGTAACCCAAGTAGGCATGGCACGGTTCGACAAAAATGACAGGCTTGAGCCCAATCTTGCGCATGATGGAGGCAAAGAAGACACAGGCATCGATACAATTGGCCTGACGGGAGTTATAGACCTCGTCGAAGAAACGGATATGCTGCACATTTGAATTAGTAGAAGAATTGGAAGTGCAAGATATGGAGGAGTAGGTGATGCCGTGTTCGAGGGCATAATACCAGATAGCCTCGACCTGCGAGACAACAGTTGCAGCATTCTTTTGGTAGCCTGTAATAACAGAAATGACCCCCTGGCGCATGATGGCATTAAGTATGCTGTCGATGTATGGGTGCTCCTCATTGACATAGGCAGCAAACATCCAACGGAAATCGTGGTTCTGCCCATTATCGTCTCGCACACTGAGGAGGCACTCGTTGGCTGAGCGATAATTGAGGCGGACATTTTTGAGATCCACCTCCTCATCGTTGATAAAGCAAGTGAAGGTGAGGTCGGCCTTGCCTTGCTGACGGGTGCGATAGAGCTTGTCATACTTCCACTTAATCGTGGGATAGAATGTATATCTGACATCTTTGACCGGCAGCACCTCCTGGAAGATGGTGACATAATTGAGATTGGTGGAGTCAACCGCCACCCGCAGGACGGCACCACTCACGGGTGCCGTGACAGAGATGGCAAAGAGCGCATTGGTATCGCCCATGACAAAGTCGGGATTGCTCAAGCCGGCTTCACCTAAAAGGAGCGAAGGATAAAGTTGTCCTCGGAAAAGGCTGTTATAAGAGACCTGAAAGTCGACCTGCGAGGGCGAATAAAGTCTATTGCGGCTATGCTGCTGACAGCCGACAAGAGCAAAGAGGGCAAAGATAATGAAGAGTTTGCGCACGGTTTTATTCTTTTGTCAAAAAATACCAGTAATGAGGACTAGGAGCAGAGCCAATGGAGCGACATATCGTGAGAGGAGACGGAAAAGGCGGTAATAGCCAATCTTGACTGTACCATGATTGGACAATTCGTCCTTGACATCTTTTTCCGTCATAAACCAGCCAAAGAAAATGATGGTCAAGAGAGAGCAAATAGGAGGCAGATAGATACTGTTGAGACGGTCCACGAAGTCAAACAGCGTAAGATGGGCATGGCCGACAGTAATGTGGGAAAGTGGTCCTACCGACATGGCAAAGAGTACTCCTAAGGCTGTAGAGAGGAGGAAGAAGAGGACGGCACTGAAGGTTCGACCCATGGATGTATGCTCGTGAAGGGCGGCCGTAAGGGCCTCCAGAAGAGATATGGCACTGGTCATGGCTGCCACAACCAGCAGCAAGAAGAAAAGAGTGGAAAAGATTACACCCGCACCGCCCATGGTGTTGAATACATTTGGCAGCACACAGAAAACCAATCCCGGGCCACCGGCAGGGTCAAAGCCACAGCTGAAAACAGCGGGGAAGATGGCCACACCTGCCAAAACGGCGATGAGTGTGTCACAGGCGGTAATCCACATGGCAGTCTTGAAGATATTGTCGTTCAGCGGCATGTAGGAGCCGTAGACAATCATCACGCCCATGCCTACGCTCAGCGAGAAAAGGGCTTGACCTAAAGCCGCCAGCACCCCTTCGCCGGTGAGTTTGGAGAAATCGGGCGAAAAAAGATATTCCAGACCTTTGCCTGCCCCCGGCAGGGTGAGGCTACGGACACAAAGCACCAGAACCAGCAGCACCAAAAAGGGCATCAACACTTTGCTCACGTTCTCAATACCTTTCTGCACTCCGCACAAGATTATCACCAAACATATGATGGAGAAAACAATGAGTGTGATGACTGGGCGTGACCCACTAGTGGAGAACGCAGCGAAATAATTAGAGATGTTACCTGCATCCGTACCCAGCGAGGCCAACGTGCCGGTGATTGCATCCCAAACATAGTTGGTGGTCCAGCCCGAGAGCACCAGATATTGAGAAAGAATGAAGAAACTGGTTATCAACCCCAAAAGACCGACCGCTCCCCAAGCCCTCTTCGGGTGGAGCGATTGGAAAGCCTTGACTGGGGTATGCTGGGTACGGCGGCCAATGACGAACTCAGACATCATCAACGTGGCTCCAAGTAAAAACACAAAGCAGAGATAAACTATCAGGAAAGCACCTCCACCGTATTTGCCACAGGTGTAAGGGAAACGCCAAATATTGCCCAATCCGACGGCGGAGCCCACTGCGGCCATGATGACGCCAAGGTTGGATGAGAATGTAGTTTGTTTTGTTGTTGCCATAAAAAAATGATTTCTGATTGGTTAATAATAACTATTCAAAAATGCGACTTCAGTCCCGCCGGACTAAGTCTGGATTCTGCTTTACAAAGTCGCCCCATTGAGCCTTCCTGCTCTTTGTGGCACGTTTGGGTTTCAGCTGCTGCCTCAGTTCACCCAAGGGGTCGGTCTGTTCCAAATGACAGGTATAGGCCACAGCCAGCGCGTCCGATGCATCCAGATAGTGCGGCAGACTATCGAATTGGAAGATACTCTGCAGCATCATGGCCACCTGCTCTTTGGCCGCGGTGCCGTTGCCTGTCACGCGCTGTTTGATGACAGCGGGTTCATACTCCGTATAGGAAAGGTCACGGCTCATGGCGGCACCAATGGCCACCCCCTGCGCCTTGCCCAACTTCAGCATCGACTGCACATTCTTACCTGCAAAAGGTGCCTCTATGGCCAGATGGTCAGGATGATAGGAGTCGATAATACGCTGAGTTGTCTCAAAAATCTTATGAATGCGCAGGTGGAAATCCGAAATCTTACGCAGATAGAGCACATCCATCACCACCAACTGGGGCTGGGTGGAGGAAGTGTCCAGCAAGCTATACCCTAATATTTGGGTTCCGGGGTCTATTCCTAGAATGAGCATCAGACAAAATTTTTGCAAAGATACATTTTTTTTTTGTATCTTTGCATTTTTAAAATAACGACTATAATAATTTAATTACAACAATACCATGGATAAACTGATTATCACTGCCGCCATTTGTGGCGCAGAAGTTACCAAAGAGCAGAATCCTGCTGTCCCTTATACTGTTGAAGAAATAGTCCGCGAGGCCAAATCGGCCGTCGATGCCGGTGCTGCCATCGTGCACCTTCACGTCCGTTACGACGACGGCACCCCCACCCAGAGCCGCGACCGTTTCCAAGAGTGTGAAGAGGCCATTCTGAAAGAATGCCCCAACGTCATTCTCATTCCTTCCACCGGTGGTGCCGTAGGCATGACCCCCGACGAGCGCCTGCAAAGCACCGACACTACCCCTCTGCCCGAGATGGCCACCCTCGACTGCGGCACTTGCAATTTTGGCGACGAGATATTTGATAACACCCTCCCCACCATGCGCGCCTTTGGCAAGCGTATGATGGAGCGTGGCATCAAACCCGAATACGAGTGCTTCGAAATGGGTCACCTCGACACCATCATACGCATGGCTCGCAAGGGCGAAGCCCCCGGCGACCCCATGCAGTTCAACTTCGTCCTGGGCGTTCCCGGCTGCACTCCCGCCACCGTCGACAACCTCTGCTGGCTGGTAAAGAACATCCCTGCTGGCAGCACCTGGACGGCCACCGGCATTGGCCGACATGCTTTCACACTGGCTGCTCCCGCCATCGTCATGGGCGGCAATGTTCGTGTGGGTTTCGAAGACAACCTCTACTTGGAGCGCGGTGTGCTGGCCAAGAGCAACGGCGAACTGGTCGACAAAGTAGTCCGCATGGCCAAACTGCTGGGCCGCGAAGTGGCCAACAGCGACGAGGCTAGAGAAATTCTCAATCTGAGGAAAAAATAATCATTCTTTTTTTACTGACATTTTATGCAAGACAATAAGTTGATATGATGGCTGCAACATGCCTCATATCAACTTTTTTAACAACAGCAATATATTACTAACCCATCAATGAAGAAAATCATTCTTAGCCTTACGGCACTCATCATGGCCTTCGGTGCCATGGCCCAACATGTCAACCACGACAGCCCAATGCTGAAAGAATGGCGTCAGACAAAACAGATGCGCGACATCTCACAGCGGGCCGCCAAATCCAACATCCCCTTGGGAGAAGCTCTTGCCCCAAAAACCACCAACACTAAAGCACTGCCCGAAGACCGCGTCTGGTTCCCCGGTGAGTGGGAGGAGGTCAAGGCCATCGTAGTCACCCCCTACTACTCCTACGAGCCCGACACCAACCTAGGCCCCGGCAGCTTTATGGCCGACCCGCAGGTTACCGGCGTTGCCGAATACTATAAGTATAACTTTACCCGTGGATGGGAGAGCATTGATGTATTTGGACCCTACCGCTCCATAATGGACACATCTAGCGAATTTGGACGTGTCTTTTTCTATCTGATGGACGGCATCCAGCAAGGCCATGCCCAGGCTTGGGTGCACGTTGAGCAGGCTGAAGACTCGGCCAAAGTAATCCGCACGCTTGCCCGTCTCGGTCTGCGCCACGACAACATGCGCTTCATTGTTGGTCCTGGCAACTCTTTCTGGTATCGCGACTGCGGCCCCATCTGCTTTTACTATGGCGACCAAGACAGCCTGGCCATGATGGATTTTGAGTACTATCCCGGCCGCGCCCTCGACGACTCGCTGCCCTCGCTCATCTACCGCCAGATGAACATACCCAACTATATCAACACCATCGAGTGGGAAGGTGGCAACTGCCTCGTGGACGGTGCCGGTTTCCTCCTCAGCAGCGATGCCATCTACTCCAACAACAACGACAGCTACGGCCAACTCACCTGGGACGGACACAACATCTCCAGCCTCCACTACTCTACCAAACCCCGCCTGACCAGCACACAAACCAGACATGCTCTGGCCAGTCTGATTGGCCAACGTGAAACCCACATTCTGCCCGCCTACCGATACGATGGCGGCACAGGCCACATCGACCTCTACGCCGACATGGTGGAGGAGAACGGTTTTGTCTTCTCTGTGATGCCCCAGAGCTACAGCTCCTGGTCCGACTACCGCACCGGCTCCCGCAACATGGACTCCCTCTGCTCCTACACCAGCATCTTCGACCGCCCCTACTACAGCACCTCCATTCCCTTCCCCAGCAAGGACAACGGCGGCAACTTCTCCAGCCAAAGCGAGTACAACTCCGAGTATACCCGCACCTACAGCAACCACACCTTTGTCAACGACCTCATCCTGCAACCCTGCTTCTCCACCGTGGTCAACGGCCGTCCTTCCGCTTCTTGGGACCAGCAGAACGTCGAAAAGCTCAAAGCAGCCTATCCCGGCTACACCATCTATCCCATCGACGTGCGCGAGTTTGACGGCTCTGGCGGTGCCATTCACTGCGTCACCAAGCAGATTCCCGCCGACAACCCCATCCGCATCCTCCACAAAAGCATTGTCGGGTCGGCCAACGCCATGCGTGGCAACGACATCCCCGTCAGTGCCATCATCACCAACCGCAGCGGCATTGCCAATGCACAAGCCATCTACCGCATCGATGGCGGCAACTGGGACTCCATCGCCCTCAGTGCCAACGGCAACAAATTCTCCGCTCTGCTGCCCACCGCCTCCATCAACGAACGCATCATCGACACCGCCTACGTGCCCCGCACCACCATCGACAGCACCCTCATCAGCATCGACACCGCCATCCTCAGCATCGACTCTATCGTAGTCGACGCCGACCTAATCCTTGACACCACCTACAGCTACACCTACCACTACAGCTACGACACCACTTATTTCACCGACACCGTCACCACCCTGCGCGACACCCTCGTCACCGTCGAGTACTACATCAAAGCCTACAGCAACAACGGCAAGTGCATCACCAAGCCCATGACTGCCCACCAAGGCGGCTACTATAGTTTCTACTACAACGGACAGGAGGAGGAACTGGACAGCATCAACTATGACTTCGGCACCGAACCCCGCCCCGCCAGCGATATAACCTTTGTCTTCGATGCCAACCGCACCACCCTCGACACCAGCACCACTCCCGTTGTCGGAATCGACCAAGTCACCCCCCTGCAAAACTTCGGCCAGTTCTATCCCAACCCCGCCAGCGAGCAGGCCAATATCAACATCAACCTTGGAGACGGTGGCCGCTACCAAGTGACCATCTACGACAACATGGGCCGCCTAGTCCACACAACCAATCTCAGCACGGCCGGCAGCATCGTCTTCACCGTCAACACTGGCAAACTGGCCTCCGGCCTCTACAACGTAGTCTTCAGCGGCAACGGCACACAGGTCGTCCGCCGGCTGATTGTCAAGTAAACTCAACCACTTTCTATCATCCCACAAGAGGGTGCCTTTGCTGCGGCACCCTCTTCCTTTTTTTACCCTACCCCTACAGTCGCTCTGTTGCCCGTGCAGTCATGCGCTGAAACAATTGCCACAACAGAACCCGCCTTATTATTTTAGGTCAAAGTAAAAGGACATTATATTTAAAAAAAAATGTAACTTTGCAAGTTAAGATTAACAACAAGCATTGAATAACAAAACAAACAAACACAAATAGTTATGATACAAAAACATCACTTATCAAATTCTCTCTGGTACAAAAGAGCCTTTCTTTTGGCCAGTTTTTTGTGTCTGACGGCCACGACGGCATGGTCTCAGACCATGCTGACCGTCTCCGGTACGCAAATGAGTTCTTCCAAAGTCTATGACGGCACCACCATCGCCACCGTCATTCCCGGCACCCTAACTGGCATTCTCGGAAACGACACCGTCACCATTGCCACGGCTACCGCCAACTACAACACCCCTGTGGTCGGCACCAACAAACGCGTTTGCATCAGCTACACCCTCAGCGGCCCACAAGCCAGCAACTACGTAGTGAAAGACGATACACTATATGCCGACATCGTCACCCGTCAGCTAGGCATCCTCGGTGTAGAAATTGCCCCCAAGATTTACGACCATAATATTGGAGCCAACCTCAGTTCAATGGGTCACCTGACCAACCTCATCGCTTCCGACTCTGGCTCGGTATCGGTCAACATCAGCTGTTCCTACCTCACTTGCGATGCCGGTCTTCAGGTTCCTGTGGCCATGCAGTACTCCATCAACGGCCCCGCAGCCAACAACTACATTGCCCCCATAGCTGACACGCTCTATGGCATCATCCATCCCCGTGCTGTCTACGCCTCGGGCGTTGAAGCTCAGAGCAGCAAAGTTTATGACGGCACCACCTCTTTCTTTGTCACTAACCATGGCGTAATTGACTCCGGCAACGTCCTCAACGGCGACACCGTTTTCCATACCACCTACGTCTACGCCAACTCTTCCAACCAAACCAACGGTTTCAACACCCTGCTGAACATCAGCTTTCTCACCTCTGGCCCCCAAGGCAGCAACTACGTTGTCTATGACACTATCGACCAACTTTGGGGCATGATCTCCAAACTGGATGTCGAAATAGAATCGCCCATCATTAAATTTGTCAAAGAATACGACGGCAACAACATCGTCAACGTTATCCAGCCCGCCGTCGGCCTCAATTTTATTGAAGGTGACACCATAGAACTGCTCACCGTTGCCACCTACGACAATGCCGAGGTAGGCTATGACAAACCCATCACCATCCACTACGACCTCCAAGGTGCCCGGGCCACAAACTACAAAGTCCCCGCCGACACCGTATACACCACTGGTGGTGCCATCATCATGCCCACCGTGCTCGACACCGTGAACGGCCAGCCCGTCAATGCCCTGGTCAGCGGTTTCTGCCAAGGCGACTCCGTCCGGCTGCAATACAAGCTCCGCACCGGCCATCCTACAGCCTACCAAGTGACCTTCAATGCCGATGCCCTTGCCCAAGGATTCCAAAACACCAACTGGACCCCCTGCACCCCGGCCGACTCCATCATCTCCTTTGTCGTACCGGCCAACTGCCAAGGCGGCCACTACCAGGCTTCCATCACCTTTGTCAACCTGGCCAGCGTCCTCTCTGACGAGTTCACCGCTCCCTTCACCGTCAACCTCTCCAACCAGTACCTTGTGCAAGTCTTCGACGATGTGCTCAGCATAGACAACAGCGGTCGTCTCGACAACCAGCCCAACCGTTTCCACTCTTTCAAGTGGTACCACAACAACGAGCTCATCAACGAGTCCAAGCCCTACCACCAAGAAATGGGCGGCCTGACGGGCACTTACTACGTGCTGGTCAACGCCGGCACCGAGGACGAAAACATTGTCTGCCCCTGGAACGAGAGCCAGTACATTGCCACCACCCCCAGCCAGGTGGTCCACGTCAACCCCAGCCCCGTTGTCAATCAGGCACTGGTGAAACTGCAAGGCCAGTTTGAAAACGAGACCCACCTGCTGCGTGTTTTCAACAGCTATGGCAACCAAGTGCACTGCACCACCTTCACCGGCCGTGCCTTCACCCTCGACATGAGCACCCTGCCCCAAGGCACCTACCTCATCAACGTCGACGGCGCCACCGCCAAAACCATCAAACTCTAACATAAAAAACAAACTGGGCGAAGCCCTACGGGCCTAGCCTTCAAATATAGAACGATAATGAAAAAGATAATAACATCACTCCTGCTGATAGCCGCCGTGGCCACCGCCTCGGCCCAGTCCACCGACCACATCTCCAACACCCAGCTCAACCTGGGCGGTGGCATCCACAGCCTCCAGTACGCCCCCACCGATGGCGACCACAGCCTTGGTTTCGGCGGCCTAGTTGAGACCCAGTATCAATATATGTTCAACCACTACATCGGCTTTGGTATTGGTGTGCAAGCCGGCTGCCTCAATGCCCGCTCCACCTACGACTACAGTTTTACCCAAAACAACGTCATGCTGCCCGGTGCCATCTATGCCGCCGACGTGGTCACCACCAACTTCTATCACTGGAAAGAAAAACAGAATATCGTGCCCGTCACCATCCCCGCACAGCTCATTATCCGTGCCCCCCTCAGCGTGAGCACCGCCTTCCAGATGGGCTTAGGAGCCTCGTTCAATTTCCCCGTCATGGGCAATTACCGCACCATCGACGGCCAGTATAGCCGCGAAGCCTACATGAGCCGCACCAACGTTGTCTACGGCGAGGGCATCGAGAACCACCTCCTCGGGGGCTACACCGCCAACGAAGAGGGCAAGCTGGACCTCAAGAAACTCTATGTGGGCATTCTGGCCGACCTTGGCTTCGTCTTCAACCTCACCGAGGGCGCCGGCCTTTACTTAGGTGTCTACGGCGACTACTCCCCCGCCAACGTCAACAACGCAGCCGACGTCAATGTGCCACTCTTCAACTATAACGAGTACCAAGGCGTCTACAACTACCAAGGTGTCTTTGCCTCCGACCGTGCCAATAAGGTCAACCCGCTGGAAGTAGGCATCAAGATTGGCCTGCGTTTTGGCATGGGCAAGGACGTCGACTGGCGTGAGAAAGAGGAAGCCCGCCTAGCTGCCATAGCTCAGGCCCGCGCCGACTCCATTGCTGCCGTCGAGGCTGCCGAAGCCGCCCGTCTGGCTGCCGAACTCAAAGCCCGCGAAGAGGCTGCCGCACGCGCCAAGGCCGAAGCCGAAGCACGTGCCAAAGCCCAGGCCGACTCCATAGCCGCCGCCCATGCAGCTGAACTGGCCAAGGCTAAGGCAGAGGCCGACAAAGCCAAGGCTGAGGCCGACAAGGCCAAAGCCGAAGCCGACGCTCTGGCTCGCGCCAAAGCCGAAGCCGAGGCACGCGCCAAGGCTGAGGCCGAAGCTCGCGCCAAAGCCGATGCAGAGGCCCGCGCCCGTGCCAAAGCCGAACAGAAGGCTCGCGAAGAGGCTGCCTTTGTGGCTGGCTTTAGCGACACCGCCTATTTCGAAACAGGCAAGGACATGCCCATCTTCGGCCAACTCAACGAGGACTCCTGGGACAACCTGAAAGAGATCATGGACAAGCATCCCGAAATCAATGTCGTCGTCACCGGCTACACCGACAACGTGGGCAACGATGCCTCCAACCTGGCCCTCTCCAAACGCCGTGCCGAAAACATCAAGAAGATGCTCATTTCCAAAGGCATTGCCGACAGCCGCGTGAAGGCTATCGGCAAGGGCGAGAGCAACCCCATTGCCCCCAACAACACCAAGGAAGGCCGTGCTAAGAACCGCCGCATCGAAATCACCATCGGCAAGTAAGGCCTACGCCTCCACACCATAGCAAAGTACCGCAGGACCCACCCCCTGCGGTACTTTCTTTTTTGCACCGCCCTACATGTGCTCGTATTGTCGTGCCTCAGCAGCGGCTGTATCTCACTCGCTATCGCGCCAAATCATACACACTTTCCCTTCGTTATCCACTATATTATATATCGAGTGTATAGCGAATAGGATGGGCTATTGAAAGGAGGAAGAAGCATGGGGAACGCAGCGTAGCCGTGGGGAATGGTGTGGAATTCTGTGAGAGACAGGGAAAGCAGAGAAACGTCTCGCGCATATGCTTACAGCCATTCAAGGCAGTGACGAACGTGGACGAAAAAAAAGGTTGGCACTGACCAGATGCAGTGCCAACCCCACAAAAAATGCGAAAGAAATTACATTTATCAGACGTTCACAGCGGTATAGTGAGGTCCGAAGCGTTCAAATGCAGCCCTATCCAGTTCCTCTTGGGCACTGGGGTGGGCAATGCTGATGAGCAACTTGGCTCGTTCTTGCAAACTCTTGCCATAGAGGTCCACTGCTCCGTTCTCGGTGACCACGTAGTGGATGTGGTTACGGGTGGTGACCACGCCGGCGCCGAGGGTCAGGGTGGGGGCAATCTTGCTGATGCCTTTGGCAGTGATGGAAGGCATGGCGATGATGGCCTTGCCGCCCTCGCTGAGGTTGGCACCGTCCACAAAGTCAATCTGTCCACCCACGCCGCTGTAGAACTTGGTGCCGATGGAGTCGGCGCAGACCTGTCCGGTGAGGTCGATCTGCAAGGCACTGTTGATGGCACAGACTTTGGGGTTCTTGCCAATGACCTGCGGGTCGTTGGAGTACTTCACGTCGGTCATATAGATGCCGGGGTTGTCGTCTATGAAGTCGTAGAGTTCTTTGGTACCCATCAGAAAGGTGCTGACGATACGGCCACGGCGATATTTCTTGTTCAGGCCGTTGACCACGCCGCTCTTGATGAGGGGCAGGAGGCCGTCACTGAACATCTCGGTGTGCACACCCAGGTTCTTGTGGTTGCCCAGACGGGCCAGCACAGCGTTGGGGATGGCACCTATGCCCATCTGCAGGCAGGCACCGTCCTCGACCAATTCGGCCACATGTTCGCCAATCTTGAGGTCCACCTCATTGGGTTCGGCGGGTTTGGCGGGAGTGAGGGGAGTGTCGTCTTCGACCCAGATGTCCACTGCATCAGCAGGGATGATGGCGTTGCCCCAGGCACGCGGCACATTGGGGTTCATGACAGCAATGACGGTCTTGGCACACTCCACGGCGGCCAAGGTGGCATCGACCGAGGTGCCGAGCGAGACATAACCGTGCTTGTCCACCATAGAGACCTGAATCATGGCCACGTCGCAGGGCAGCACGCCGCTGCGATAGAGTTTCTGGGTCTCGCGCAGGAAGACGGGGATGTAGTCGGCCCAGCCGGACTGGGTGTCCTTGCGCACATTGGCGCCTACGAAGAAGGACTGGGTGAAAAAGACACCGTTGTATTTCTCATGGGTGTAGGGGGCATCGCCTTCGGTGTGGAGGTGGTGGATGCGTACATCCTTCAGTTCGCCGCTGTCGCCACGACGGGCCAGGGCCTCACCCAATATGACGGGATAGGCGGAAACACTGCTGAAATGGACATGGTCGCCACTTTTGACAACCTTCACGGCCTCATCAGCCGAAACAAATTTGATTGGTTTCATATAAATTGTTTATTATGTTACTTTCAATAATTTTGTTCTTTGTACAGTTGGCAGGCATCCCCAACAACAATATTATGCCATAAGAATCAACAACTTATCACCTGTTCCAATCACATTATGACAAAGCAAAGGTACAAAAAAAAACCAATACTTCCAAAAAAACTTGCCCCAAAACGTCAACCTGTGTCCATCATCGCAGGCCAACCGGATGGGGCTGAGGAAGTCTGGGCGAAACTTTTTTTTGCCGAACCGTCCATCTTTTGTATCTTTGCAAAATAAAAAAAACATCCCACCGCCATGAACAAATTACGCATCTTGCTATTTTCCACAATTATAGCACCACTATTATTGGTTTCGTGCGAGAAGAATCCCGCTCAGCCCAACACACCTGCGAGCAAAGGTTTTACGGCCACGACCACCGAGTATGTGAAAGGCAGTGCCAAAACCACCCTGGATGACTTCATGCCGCTGTGGAGCGCAGGCGACCGGATATGCGTTTGGGGCAGCGACCTCATGCCCCGACAATGCATGACCACCGGCAGAGATACCACGGTGGCGTTTTTCAAATACGACTCACTGCCCGAAGGCACCCGCCGCGGTCCCTACACGGCCATCTATCCCGCCAGCCTTTTCCGCTCCCCCACCCGCATCACGGTGCCGCCCACACAAAATTCCCTCTCCGGCACCCTCACCGGCGCACCCGCCTATGCCCACTCCGACACCAATCTGCTGGACTTCTACAATCTCTGCGGAGTTGTCCGTCTCAAACTGACAGGCCCTGCGGCAAAAAGAATCACATACGTCATCCTCTTCTCGGACCAAATTATCAACGGCGAGTATGACCTCGTGGAGAACCCCGACAACCCGCTCTGCCCGCAGCTTTCCTATGTGTCCGGCGGCACCTCCAACACCATTCTCAACGTCGCCCACTCCAGCCAAGGGGACGGCAACTACTATATCGCCATTCCCGCTGGCACCTACAGCAGCCTTTCGGCTTTCCTTTACACCACCGACCAGATGCGCGCCTCCGCCTGTTTGGGTGAAGGCGAGCCTATCGTCGTCGAGCAGAACGCCATCACCGCGTTTACGCTTGAGAGCCTCAACTTCAGCAAGCCCACAAACAAAATAGTAAACTAAAAAGTAAAAACTAAAAAGTAAAAGCTGCCGCCCACCCTTTTAGTTTTTAGTTTTTACCTTTTACCTTCAAGTGTCACCCCGTCCACCCTTTTAGTTTT
>DFDY01000140.1:17402-21857 GCA_002368955.1 Bacteroidales bacterium UBA3816 | reverse complement strand
TTTGCCTCCTATGCCTTCAACAAGTCGCACGCCACCTGCTACTCGTGGGTGGCCTACCAGACGGCCTACCTCAAGGCACACTATCCGGCCGAGTATATGGCTGCCGTGATGACCAGTGCGCAGAACGACATCAAGCGCGTGACCGAACTGATGGACGACTGCCGCAAGAACGGCATTGAGATTCTGGCCCCTTCGGTCAATGAGTCGGAGAAGGACTTCTCGGTCAACGGCGAAAGCAAGATACGTTTCGGCCTGCAGGCCATCAGCGGCATGGGCGAGGCGGCCGCCGAGGCGGTCATCTCCGAGCGCGAAAAAGGTGGTCCCTACCAGGATGTGTTCGACTTCCTCAACCGCGTGGACATACGTGCCATCAACCGCAAGAACATGGAGGTGCTGGTGAAGGCCGGGGCCTTCGACGGGGTGGGGGAGATGCATAGGGCCCAGTATTTCTTCAAAGAGAACGAGCTGGAGACCACGCCCACCTATATTGAGAAACTGATGCGCTGGGCCACCCGCAACCACGAGAACGCCGAGAGCGCACAGATGTCCATCTTCGACATGAGCGACGAGATAAAGCAGGAGGACCACCCCGACGTGCCCAAATGTCCCGAGTGGTCGGTGGTGGAACGCTGCCGCGAGGAGTTTGGCGTGATAGGCCTCTACCTGAGCGGCCATCCTTTGGACGAGTTCAAATATGAGATGCAGAACTTCACCACGGCCACCTGTGCCGACCTGGCCGACCTGGGCAACTGGGTGGGGAAGGAGTTCCGCATCGGCGGTATTGTCACCGAGACCAAGGACGGCGTTTCGCAGCGCAACGGCGACCCCTACGGCCGCATGACTCTGGAGGACTACAGCGGCTCGTTCTCCCTGCAGCTCTACAAGGACGAGTTTCTCAAATATAAGAATTATTTCCAGAAAGACCTCTTCATCTATATGAAAGGGCGTGTGAGCCAGTTCTCACGCCAGAATCCCGACGGCACTATGTACACTTCGCGCCCCAAGGTGACCATCACGGAGATGATGATGCTCAGCGAGGTGCTGCCCAAATACACCAAGCTTATCAGATTCACTGTGCGGCTGGGCAGTATCTCCATGCCCTTCTGCAAGGAGTTGAAAGCTTTGGCCGAGGAGCATAAGGGTGATGTCCCACTAGAAGCCAAAATTATTGACCTTGAGCATGATTTGAGCTTGACGATGAAGTCGCGCGACCTACGCATCAGCCCCAAAGAGTTTCTGCCCCTTCTCTCGCAAATGCCTGGAGTGAGCGAGGTGAAACCTGTCATGATTAATGGATAAGCCTGAAAGCCATGCAGCTCACCACGCCGGTAAATATCGCCCCATCGCCTCTGCGCATCGACCACCAAACGCCGCTGCTGCTGGTGGGGTCCTGTTTCACCGATGAGATAGGTGCACGGCTACAGGCGGCGGGCTTTGACTGCCTCTGCAATCCCTTTGGCACTCTTTACAATCCCTTCTCCATAGCCCGCTGCTTAGAGAAAGCCTTCAGCGACGAGGCGATAGGTTCGGAGTATCTGGTGCGGCACGACGGCCTCTGGCATTCCTGGCTTCACCATGGCCGATTCTCCGGTCCTGACCGAGAAGAGGTGCTGCAGGGCTGCAATGCGGCCATCCATGCCACCCACCGTTTCCTCCAGCGCCAACCCTTCATCCTCTGCACCTTCGGCACTGCCTATACCTTCTTTCTGAACGACCCCTCCGCTGCGCCTGCCCTACAGGGCCAGCCGGTGGCCAACTGCCACAAACTGCCCGCCGCCCTCTTCCACCGCAGGTGTCTTTCCGTGGCCGAAATAGTGGACTGTTGGCAGCCGCTGCTCCATGCCTTGTCGGCCACAGTCATCTTCACCGTCAGCCCCATCAGACATCTGGCCGACGGAGCCCATGGCAACCAGCTCAGCAAAGGAACCCTCTTGCTGGCCACCGACCAATTGCTGCAAACCACCGACCATCTCGGCTATTTCGAGAGCTATGAAATACTTCTGGACGAACTGCGCGACTATCGTTTCTACGCCCGCGACATGTGCCACCCCAGCGACTTGGCGGTAGACATCATCTGGGAACGGTTCCAGCAGACCTATATGGCCGACGAGACCCGCAACCTTGTGCGCCAGAAAGAAAAAGAATGGCGTCAGCGGCAGCACCGACCCCTCCATCTAACCCTTTAGACAATAAATAATTCAACAGATATGAACAAGAAAAATATCGCCCTCGTGATGGGCGGCTTTTCCGGAGAACACGATGTCTCTATTGGCAGTGGCTGTCAGGTTTACGAAAACCTGGACCACGAGAAGTATAATGTCTATAAGATAGTCGTTGAGCGTACAGGATGGTACTGGCTCACCGACAATGGCGAGCACCGCCCCGTCAACCGCGACAACTTCACCGTTGAGGGGGTTGCGCGTTTCGACCTTGCCTTCATTATCATCCACGGCAATCCCGGCGAGAACGGTGTGCTTCAGGGCTATCTGGACATGCTGGGCATTCCCTACACCACCTGTGGCTTCTACACCTCGGCCCTCACTTTCAACAAGGGCTTTTGTAACCCGGTAGTGCGCAGTTTTGGAGTGGTCAGCCTGGCCAAGTCCAAGCTCCTCTACGGCAACCAGCCCATCGACCCCGATGCCCTGCTTCAAGAGCTCACTCTTCCCCTCTTTGTCAAACCCGCCGCGGGTGGCAGCAGTGTGGCCACCACCAAGGTCAAACGCCCCGAAGAGCTGATGCCTGCCATCCGTGAGGCCCTCACCGAAGACAGCCAGGTGCTGGTCGAAGAATTCATCCAGGGACGCGAATTCGACTGCGGTGTGCTGCGCACCAAAGAGAAGCTTTATGTCTTCCCAGTGACCGAAATCATCCCCACCGGCCGCCACGAGTTCTTTGACTATGCAGCCAAATATGAAGGATTTAGCAATGAGGTGACCCCTGCAGAGGTGGACAAGTCCGTCAGCGACCACATCCAGCAGGTGTCTGCCCAGCTGTACGACCTCCTCGACTGCCGTGGCATCGTGCGGTTCGACTACATCTATGACACACAGAAACAGGAACTCTTCTTCCTTGAGGTGAACACTATCCCTGGTCAGAGTGCCGAAAGCATAGTGCCCAAGCAGGCTCGCGCCATGGGCATCAGCACCAAAGAACTCTACGAAATGGTCATCCAGGCTGCTTTGCCAGAATAGGAGGTTTATTATGCATCAAATATTCAAACTGCTCATTCTGTCTATGTCTCTGCTCGCCCTCGGAGCCTGCCGTCATCAGCAATCAACTGAGCCCACGTCGACACCAGAAAAGGTCTACTCAAATACGTTGCAAGGCGGCTGGGGCCACCTTGAGAGAGAAAAACCCCATTCCATTCGTTTCGACGATGACTCTGTCTTCATCAACTCAACCGAAACCCATGCCGCCTATCGCTTCAACTCTTCCGCTGACTCCATCATCATCTTCTCTCCGGAAGGCGACACTGTCTACCAATGGCGCTACAGAATCAGGCACGACACTCTTTGGATATATGATTCAGGAATAATCGATGGCCACACTATCATCTTCAACCTGCCCCGCTACTCAAACTAACGGTTGTCGGCAATCCTTCATAATCTGATTAGGACATGAATAATAGACAGATGGGTGTTTAAAAAGAGTAATTGGAGGTATATAAAGGGTGTTATAGACAATGAGGCACATGCTCCATACCATAGTCCTTGTAGCCATAGTTCTGGCCCTGCCCACCCATCTTTGTGGTCAGCGGCCATGTGCCGACACTCTGGTGCGGATTTACGACACCACCTGTGAGGGGCAGCAATATCACTTCAACGGACGTGTGCTCACCTATGGCGGCCTCTACTACGACACCCTTCCGCGTGCTGCTGGTGGCTGCGACAGCGTGGTCATCCTGCATTTGGCCATGCTCGAATACCCTTTTGCCTTGCCCGGCTCGCAGGTCCAGTGCACTCAGCCCTACGGCTACCACATTAATGTCTTAGCCGGAGGCAGCAGCATGTATTACCGTTGGAATGCCACTCCCCCCGACTCCACCCTTGTCGGTCAGGAACACTCCCCCCTAATCTTTGTCAGCCCTGCAGTGCCCACCACCTATGATATTTATGTTGACTATCGCCCCGAGCCCCAATGCCCCTCCACCGGACGAATAGAACTCAACCCCGTCCAGCCCGTTGTGGCACAAATGTATGTCTCCCCTGACTACCTTTCCTACGACCATTTGGAGCTGAACGTAGAGGACTACAGCATAGGCCAACGGGGCACCCTCTATGGTGGCTGGAACGGGCGCAAATGGTATCTCAACGGGCAGCTGCAAGACCTCACGTGGTCGCGAGCCACCTTCCCTATCAACCCCTCCATGCAGGGTGACAGTGTCGAGGTCAAGATGGTGGCTTTCACCTCCACCTGTAGCGACCATGTGGTCAAGGTGGTTCCTTTTCGCCG
>DFDY01000140.1:7380-17268 GCA_002368955.1 Bacteroidales bacterium UBA3816 | reverse complement strand
CCTTCAGGGCCTGCTGCAATACGAGCTCTGGATTTATAATCGTCAGGGTACCCTAGTGTTCCACACAGCCCAGCAAGCCCCTTGGGACGGCACCTATCACGGCTCGCCCTGCCCACAGGGCACCTATGTGTACAAATGTCGCTATAGCGATTTGGAAGATCCGGGCGGCTACCAGAATCTGGCAGGCACTGTCACCCTCCTGCGTTAGCTCCAACAAAAGATTACTGCTAAAAAAGAAAAAGACTCCCATTGAGCGGAGTCTTTTTTTGTGAGGTCGCTTCCGGATTTGAACCGGAGTAGCAGGTTTTGCAGACCTGTGCCTAACCCCTCGGCCAAACGACCTTTTTTTTGCCAAAAGCGAGTGCAAAAGTACGAAGATTTTCTCAATTGACAAAATATTTTTTCTTTTTTATCTGCGAATGCCTGAATATAAATGAAATAATATTTTTCCCCTGCCCTGCATAGGTGTCGAAAAAAACAATGTCCGATTGTCTTTTTTTAGTTTTTTCCCTCTGATGAAGAAGGGTGAAAGGGAGTGGCTATCGTTTCAAATACTTTATCTCTTTGGGGTCGATGAGGCCGAACTGCATGGCCTTGGCAATGCGGGCGCTGGACTTGTTCACGATGTCCAGTTTGCGCGACAGCTCTTTTTGCCGCTCCTGTATGCTCTTATCGGTCTCGCGCAGGGTGGTGGCTATCTCCGAGGCGGTGCATCCGGCGGCTTCCAACAGCAGCAGGTTGCGCTCCGTGTCGCTCAACACTATGTCGGTGCGCATGGCGGCGGCGTGTTTCACATACAGCTCCGCGGCCTCCTTCAGGGTCATCATCACCGGATAGTTGAAATAGTATTTTTCTCCCCGTTCCAGCCCTTCGATGGCGCGGAGCACATTCTCCACAGAAAAACCACCCGCGGCATTCTTGCTCACAAAAGCCTGTGCCCCGTGTTCCAAGGCCTCAAACACCACGCGGGCTATCTCCAACATGCGGTCTACGCGGCCTGCCTCGTTGGGCAGCGGGTTGTCGAAACGGCCCGAGAGAATGGCGATGCGGATGTCGGGGTATTTCTTGTGCACTCGGTCGGCGATGAAGATGCCTCCTGTGGGCTCGCCTTGAAACTCCATGTCCAACAGCAGATAGTCGGGCATGTCGTGTGGCAACGGATTGTCTAGGGCGGCCATCAGCTGAGCTCCGTTGGCAAAGGTGTCCAGCACAGTGATGTGGCGGTATTCTATCTCGCCGTCGTCGTTCATGCCGCAGGCAATGGTGGACTGCGGGCTGCCCAGTTCGGCCTTGAGGGCCTTGCGGATGATGGGTTCGTCGTCGACAATGATGATTTTGATAGGTTCCATAGTCGGTTGTGTCAATTGTTGTTTTGTTTGTTGCGTTCTGCCGACGGTGTTCGGCTTTCGTTCTCGCTTCCTGCCAGGATGCAGTGGAACGAGCTGCCCTCACCCAGCTGGCTTTCTGCCCAAATGCGGCAGCCGCGCAGGGTGTTGTCGTCGTGGCGTTTGATGATGTACTTGCAAAGAATGAGGCCAAATCCAGTGCCGTGGGGTGCCTCTGGGTCGGAGTCGGGGTTTGCCTTTTTGTCGGCGCGGAATAAGTTCTCTAATGTCTCCTCGTCCATGCCGCTGCCTGTGTCGTTCACCTCAATGTGCACAAAGCGTGGGTCAGCCTCATACACTTCGGCATGCACCGTCACCTTGCCCTGCTGGGTGTGCTGGAGTGCATTGTTCACAAGGTTGCGGAGGAGTATTTCAGTCAGCTGACGGTCGCCCAGGATGTTGAGGCCGGAGGGGCACAACACAAGCTCCACACCGTGGTTCAGCCGCACACACGAGGCTTCCACGCTGTCGAACACCTCGTCCAGGCTGAATACCGTGGTCTGGAACTGCTTGCCGCTGGGGATGGAAAGGTTGGTCCAGTTTTTGATATTG
The DNA here is from genome assembly GCA_002368955.1 of Bacteroidales bacterium UBA3816. Classification (GTDB taxonomy): domain Bacteria; phylum Bacteroidota; class Bacteroidia; order Bacteroidales; family P3; genus Colimorpha. The sequence continues at coordinate 15,331 of DFDY01000140.1, read as the reverse complement.
CCGAAAGTGCGCAGCAGTTGCTCCAGCACTTCCTGGCGCATCTCGGGGCTGAGTTTCTTGTTTTGCAGATAGGAGAGGAAAGGGTTCACGTCGTGCCGCAGCACCGAGAGGCAGGTCTCCACATTGGCTATGCGCTCCACATCCTGTCGTTTGGCCTCCTGTAGGGCCAGTTTCTCGTCGCGCAGGCGGCGCGAACGGCTGACCAAAAGCACCACCAGGATGGAGAGCACCACTAGGAAGGGAATGGTGATGAAGATGGCCGTCACGTAGTAGCGGTTGCGGTTCTCGGCACGGTCCAGCCGGTCCTGCAACATCACGTCGGCGCTCTCGTTCTCGCGGATGAAACTCAGCAGGTCTATTTCGCGCTCATACCAGCGTTTGTTGTCCTCGGGATTGTCCGAAAACCCCATCCGGATAAGGCCGTCGTAGAGCATAGACTCAAACTTGGGAGCTATGCCGTCGTTCCAAGTGCTGTCCTCCAGAATCATCGAGTAGTAGCGCAGGGCGGCCTCCTGATTGTCGATGCGCAGGCAGTACTCTGCCGCCGCCACCACGGCGCCTAGATGCTGGTAGGGGTCGGTGGTGCGGAAGAATAGGTCTGTGCTGATGCGGAACATGTCTAGCCCGTACTCGCCGTCCAGACACATAGAGTCGGCGGGATAGAGGTTGCGGCTAAGGCTGTCGAGCAACACCAACTGCTCGTGGCAGCGGTCGTAGTACATCTCGGGTGCTATGTCGGTGTCGGCCACGATGAAGGCCTGCAGTTGGAACACATTGGCCAAATGGTAGATGCTGAAGTGGTTCGGCCTGGCTAAAATGCGGAGCGTGCGGGCCAGATTCTCATAAGCCTTGGACAATATCTCAGGGTCTCCGTCGGAGGCGGAGGCCAGCCGATAGTAGCAGTGGGCCATGGCGTAGTTGAGCGACATGTCCTCGGCATAGTCGCACTTCAGGTGGGGCCGTGTCTCTTCCACCTTTTTCAACAACTCTTTCATTGCCCGCTTGGTGCTGGGGGTGAGCAGTGTGGAGGACGAGGAGGCCAGGGCACTGTTGCGATAGTGGTAGTTGAGTGTCAGCGAGGTGATGAAATACTCCATCTGCGCATAGGCGTAGAGGTAGTTATTGGAGGATAGTTGCAGCACGCGCGACTGGTCGATGTCGTACAGCAGCTGATATGACTCGGCAATGCGGCAGCTGCGCTGCAACAGCCTTATCTGCATCAGCTGGGCAATCAGCTGCTCCACTTCGCCGTTTTGGGCCACCGTCTTGACGGGCAGCCTCTTGGAGAGCTGCATCACCCTGTCGATATATGCCTGCGTGCTGTCGTGCTCGGCCAGCATATAGTAGCAAAAGGCCAAGTTGTTGTAGGCCCGCAGTGTACCGTCGTAGTAGTTGGGCAGCGAGTCGTGCAGCAGGTCCAATGCGCGGTAGGCCTCGTCGATGGCCTCGGCCGGGTTGTCGTAGCGGTCGAGGAAAGCCGCCTTGTTGTAGCCGTCCACATGTGCCCGAATGCCTAGGTCTACTGCCCCCCGTCGGCTGCCGTCACGACACCCGCACAACAGCGTCAGGAGCAACGATAAAAACACAATTCTCTTCATAAATGCATCAATCCTATAGGCCTATTCTGCTTTGCAAAAATACAAAAAAATATCGATTCATATTATTTTTTTCCCTTTGCTGCCCCTAACCGTTGACAGCTCCCAGTCATATCAGTCCCTTCCCGCCACCCCATTAAAGCGGCGGACCCCGCCCTGTATGCTCCATATGTGTCATTTCCTGATTTTGGTTGTCAGACTTTAGTGATTATTTTTTTATGGTTTAGAGGCAAAGTGGCATTGTAACAGCCTTGTGTGAGGACATTTTTTTTCTTGAAAAAGAACCCGTTTGTCGCACAAGCATGGTCGGATATGGCGAATGTTTCAGCCGGCGTTCAACGCAAGCTAACTACAGTTGATTCAGGTTGACGGTTGGCCGCTGTGCGGATTTCCATTGTTTTAAAACTTTGGAAAAAAAGTGGTCAAAGATTGGTGATTGAGTTTTTTTTTCTATATTTGCAAAAACAATAAAAATGCTATGATATGGATGTAAATGAAGTTACTTTCTTGAATCACTGTAGGTTGAGTGCTGCTGCGACGGGGAAAAAAATAAGCGTTATTTCCGTCTTTGTGATTCTTTTTTCGGTTTTAATCGTTGCGGGAGGACTGTTTCTGCTCTACTACAGCAGTACACTGCCCGAGGATATGCCGCACTATCTGGACAATATTCTGGGTCTGTTGGGCATCGGTCTCATTCTGGTGGCGGCTTCGCTGATTCCAATAGTAGTGAGGATGCGTCGCTTGGTGCATATTGGCAATGAACTGAAGGTGAATCCCGACATCACCCCCATCCGTTCCTTTATCCGTTCCAATTATGACTTCTGGCACTTTCTCACGACCTGGCTGATCGTGCTGTTTGTTCTGGTGGTTCTTTTCGCCCTGGTGCTCTATATTTATCTGCTGCCGACATTGTCCACCATTTGATTAATATGCTATTGAGGTCCGTCAACGTTGCTCCTGTTTTTCAGGGCAACATGTCGTACACTTTGCAATGGCGCGACTGCAATAATAATTCATAACGGTGGGTGCCGTTATAAAAAATAGAAATAATCAAGGATGCTTAGCGGAAAAAAATGAGAAGGCTCTCTTTTTGCTCCACATTAATTAAACTATTATCATGCGATACGAAGTCGATTTCTTAATTATAGGTTCCGGCATTGCGGGACTGAGTTTTGCCCTCAAGGTGGCTCCTTACGGCAAGGTTTGTATTTTGTCCAAAGGCGAGGCCTCGGAAGGTTCCACTCGTTATGCCCAGGGGGGCATCGCTGCAGTGCTGTATGACAGCGACAGTTTCGACAAACATATTCAGGACACCTTGGTGGCAGGTGACGGCATCTGCGACCGCGAGGTGGTGGAGATGACCATCCGCGAGGCTCCCGACCGCATCCGCGAACTGGTGCAGTATGGGGTCAATTTCGACAAGAGCAACGCCGGTGACCGTTTTGACCTCCATCGCGAGGGCGGCCACTCGGAGTTCCGCATCCTTCACCATAAGGACAATACGGGCGAGGAGATAGAACGCGGCCTGCTGGAGGCTATCCGCAACCATCCTAATATCGAGCTGAAAGAGAATCAGTTTGCTATCGACATCATCACCCAGCACCATTTAGGCCAGCGGGTGACGAAACATACACCCAACATCGAGTGCTACGGTGCCTATGCCCTGGATTGCAGCACCAACGTAATCGACACCTATCTGGCCAAGGTGACCCTGCTGGCCACAGGAGGCATGGGCAATGTCTACACCACTACCACTACGCCCATTATCTCTACCGGCGATGGAGTGGCCATGGTGCACCGCGCTCGTGGTGTGCTCAAAGACTTAGAGTTCATGCAGTTCCATCCCACTTCGCTCTACAATCCGGCTGAGAAGCCCGCATTCCTCATCACCGAGGCCATGCGTGGTGCCGGGGCCGTGCTGAAGGACTATCACGGCAACGAATTTATGCAGAAGTACGACAGCCGCCTCTCGTTGGCTCCGCGCGACATCGTAGCCCGCGCCATTGACAACGAGATGAAGATTGCCGGTGTGGACCACCTTTATCTCGATGCCCGCGGAATAGGCAAAGAGGAACTCATTAACGGATTCCCCAATATCTATGCCAAGTGCCTTGAATTGGGCATCAAGATTGATAAGGATATGATTCCTATCCGCCCCGCTGCCCACTATCAGTGCGGCGGCATCAAGGTGGACCGCAATGGCGAGTCCTCCATCCACCATCTCTATGCGGCGGGGGAATGTTCATGCACCGGTTTGCACGGTGGCAACCGCCTGGCCAGCAACTCACTGCTGGAGGCTGTGGTTTATGCCCACAATGCGGCCCAGAGTGCCATTGAACAGGTGAAGACGATAGACTTCTGCCACCAGGTGCCCGACTGGAATGCCGACGGTATGGTGCTCAACGAAGAGATGGTGCTCATCACCCAGACCAAACGCGAGCTGCAGGAACTGATGTGGAACTATGTGGGCATTGTGCGCAGCGATCTCCGTCTGCAACGTGCCTTCGACCGACTCAACCTTATCTATCGCGAGACCGAAGACCTCTACAACCGCTCTGTCCTTACCGAGGAGCTGTGCGAGTTGCGCAACCTTATTGCCTGTGCTTATCTCATAATCAAATTTGCCCGTGCCCGCCGCGAGAATGTGGGTCTGCACTACAGTATCGACTTGCTGAAAGAACAATCTAATCACTGACTTATCACTACTGCCTAAACGCCAATTCTTTTGGAATGACTTATAACTTCGACGAGATTATACCCCGCAAGGGAACCAATTGTGTCAAACACGATGGGCTGAAAATGTTTTTTGGCCGCGACGACTTGCTGCCCATGTGGGTGGCCGACATGGATTTCCGCTCTCCCGACTTTGTCATGGAGGCCATCCGTGAACGTTGCCAACATGAGGTTTTAGGTTACGCCATTCCTCCCGACAGCTATTGGGAGGCTGTCCAGAGCTGGCTTCGGAACCATTATCGCATTGAGGCGCAGCGCGAAACGCTCCACTATATCCCCGGCATTGTGGCCGGCATTGCCTTTGTGTTGCAGGCCATGACCAAGCCCGGCGACGGCATCTTGGTGACAACGCCGGTCTATCCGCCTTTCTTGGACCTGCCCAGCAATAGTGCCCGACAGCTGGTGGCCAGCCCGTTGCATGTGGCTGATGGTCGTTTTGCCATCGATTTTGACGATCTGGAGTGGCGAGCACGGCAGTGCAGTTGGATGATTCTGAGCAATCCCCACAACCCCGGCGGTACCGTTTGGGGCGAGGAGACTCTCAGCCGCATTGCCGAGATATGCTATCGCAATAATGTCAGCGTTATCTCGGATGAAATTCATGCCGACCTGACCCTGCCAGGCCATCACCACGTGAGCTTCAGCACGGTGAGCGACCATGCCCGCGACATCTCGGTTACGTTTATGGCTCCAAGCAAGACTTTCAATATTGCGGGACTGAGCAGTTCCGTGTGCTTTTGCCCCAACGAGTCGCTGCGTAGGCGTTTCTTTGGCTATCTGGATGGGTATGAGATTGCCAATGGCAATATTTTTGCCTATGTGGGAGCGGAGGCGGCTTTCCGTCAGGGAGAGGATTGGCTGCGGCAGATGCTGCAGTATGTGCAGCGTAATGTGGGATTCATGAATCAGTTTCTGTCAGAGCGGATGCCTTATGTGAAGGCAGTGCTGCCCGAGGCCTCTTATCTGCCATGGCTTGATTTCAATGGGCTGGGACTCTCCCATGACGAGCTGAAAGACCGCCTAATCAATCGTGCCAAGGTGGCCCTGAATGACGGCACCACCTTTGGCGGCAAGGCCTATCAGGGCTGTTTCCGGCTCAACATAGGCACCCCCCGAGCTGTGCTTCAGGAGGCTTTGGAGCGCATCTCTGCCGCCATGGAGTAGTAGGTTTTGTTGGAGACAAATGACAGGCCACACTTTACCGCCTGAGAGTGACCTTGTTGCAGGCATAGAGGGGGCTTGTGGCTGCAAAAAATGTACGAGAAATAGTTGAAAAAACTGTTTGATTGAATTTTTTTTCTTATTTTTGTTAGTCCAAACAGATATGCTTGCCAACAGTGTTGGCGGCATTTATCGTGTTGTAAGAGAAAGAATTAAATGATTATAAACTTTATTAATTAAACTACTATGTCATTACTCATTTTATTACAGGCTGCCGGTGAGATGGCCCTTGGCTATCTGGGAGCAGCAATTGGAGCAGGTTTGGCCACTATTGGTGCCGGTCTGGGTATCGGTAAGATTGGTCAGGGCGCAATGGAGGGCATGGCCCGCCAGCCCGAGGCTCGCGGCGGCATTCAATCCGCAATGATCATTGCCGCTGCTTTCGTTGAGGGCGTTGCCTTCTTCGCAGTCATCGTGTGCTTCTTGGTCATCATCCTTAAGTAGCTCCAATGGGGATTGGATGTTGGCGCGATTGGCGCCAACATCCAGTCTATTACTATTTTTGACAAGTTTTTCAATCAATTACGTGTCTATGAACAATCCTTTAATCAATCCTGGTATCGGTACTTTCTTTTGGATGCTGCTTTCCTTTGGGGTGCTAGTGTTCATTTTGGGCAAGTGGGGATGGCCCATGTTGCTCAAGTCGTTGACCAAACGCGAGAAGGATATAGAAGACTCGCTGAACGAGGCCCAGAAGGCCCGGGAGGAGATGAAGCAGCTGACGGCCCACAACGAGGAAATTCTGCGTGAGGCAAAAAGGGAACGCGACGAGATTATCCGCACGGCCAATCTCAGAGCCGAGCGCATAGCTGAGGACACAAAGGCCAGGGCCATGGCCGAGGCCGACGCCTTGATTGCCAAGGCCCGCCAGGATATAGAGAACGAGAAGAACCGCGCTATGGTGGACCTGCGCAATGAAATTGCCAATCTTTCCATAGACATTGCACAGCGGCTGATTGAGTCGGAACTCTCTGACCAAAAGAAGGCCGATGCGCTCATCAAGAAGGAGCTTCAGGAGGCTCACCTAAATTAGACTCAGACGTGCAAGACTACCGTATCAATATCAACTATGCGAAGGCACTCATGCAGCTGGCCGCCGAGACGGGCGAACAGGAGCAGGTGAGTGCCGACATGCGGCTGGTGCATCAGGTGTGTGCCGAGAACCGCGAGCTGAACGCCGTCTTCGACAATCCCCAGATTAAGGCAGGCAAGAAGGCTGGCATTCTGACGGACCTCTTTGGGGAACACGTGTGCAAGACCACGCGCGAGTTTTTGCTCTTCGTGGTGCGCAAGAAACGTTCAGTCAACCTGAAGGGCATTAGTGCCATGTATCTTGACCTCTACAGGGAGAGCCGCGGCATCGTCCTTTCGCACCTCACCACGGCCCATCCCGTAGATGAGGAGACACAGGAACTCGCGGTCAAGACTATTGCCGACTTCACCCACAAGCAGGTGGAGCTACAGACCCATGTGGACCCTGCTGTGCTGGGCGGGTTGTCTATGGAGTTCGATGGCTATATGTTCGATGCCACGGTGGCCGCCCGACTGGCCAAGTTGCGACGCCGTTTTGAAGAGAATGTTTACGAAAGCAAACTTTAACCTTTAACTAAGTATAAAACTCATCAACTAAAATATGTCAGAAATTAAACCTGCCGAAGTGTCGGCAATTCTGAAGAAACAACTGGCTGATGTCCATCTGGACGTGACGTTGGAAGAGGTGGGCACGGTGCTGACCGTCGGTGACGGCATAGCGCGTGTCTACGGCCTTGGCAACGCCCAGGCAGGCGAACTGGTGGAGTTCTCCACCGGGGAGCAGGGCATCGTGCAGAACCTGGAGGAAGACAATGTGGGTGTGGTGATGCTGGCCGAGGCATCCACCATTAATGAGGGAGACTCGGTCAAACGCACCAAGCGCATCGCCTCCATCAAGGTGGGCGAGGGGCTGGTGGGCCGCGTGGTGAACACTATCGGCCATCCCATAGACGGCAAGGGGCACATCGAAGGCGAGCTGTTCGACATGCCGCTGGAGCGCAAAGCCCCGGGTGTCATATTTCGCCAGCCTGTGGAGCAACCCCTGCAGACCGGCATCAAGGCCATCGACTCCATGATTCCTATTGGCCGTGGCCAGCGCGAGCTGATTATCGGTGACCGCCAGACAGGCAAGACGGCCATTGCCATAGATACGATTATCAACCAAAAGAAGAACTTCGAGGCTGGGGACCCAGTCTACTGCATTTATGTGGCCTGCGGACAGAAAGGGTCTACGGTGGCCAACTTGGTGAAGAACCTGGAGCAGAAAGGGGCCATGGCCTATACCATAGTAGTGGCCGCAACGGCATCAGACCCTGCCGCCATGCAGTTCTACGCACCCTTTGCAGGAGCCGCCATCGGCGAGTATTTCC
>DFDY01000140.1:0-7324 GCA_002368955.1 Bacteroidales bacterium UBA3816 | reverse complement strand
TCGGCGAGTATTTCCGCGACACGGGACGCAACGCACTGGTCATTTATGACGACCTGAGCAAACAGGCCGTGGCCTACCGCGAAGTGTCCCTGCTGCTGCGTCGCCCGCCGGGACGCGAGGCCTACCCGGGCGATGTGTTCTACCTGCACAGCCGTCTGCTGGAGCGTGCCGCCCGCATCATTCAGAGCGACGACATTGCACGTCAGATGAACGACCTGCCCGCCTGCATGAAGGATCGCGTGAAGGGTGGTGGTTCGCTGACAGCCCTGCCCATCATTGAGACACAGGCAGGCGACGTTTCGGCCTACATACCCACCAATGTGATTTCCATCACTGACGGCCAGATATTCCTAGAGACCAACCTCTTCAATGCCGGCATCCGCCCCGCCATCAATGTGGGCATATCGGTGTCGCGCGTGGGCGGCAAGGCCCAAATTAAGTCAATGAAGAAAATTGCCGGTACGCTCAAATTGGACCAGGCGCAGTACAGGGAGTTGGAAGCCTTCTCTAAGTTTGGCTCCGACCTCGACGCTGCCACCAAGGCGGTGCTGGACAAGGGCGCCCGCAATGTGGAAATACTGAAGCAGCCACAGTACAGCCCTATGGATGTGGCCGACCAAGTGGCCATCATCTTCTGTGGCACCAAGGGGTTGCTCCAGCAGGTAGCCACCAACCGCGTGAGGGAGTTCGAGAAAGATTTCCTCTTCTCGCTCCACCAGAACCACCCCCAGGTGCTGGAAAACCTGGGCAAGGGCAAGCTTCTTGACGAGGACATGGACATCATGCGCCGAGAGGCACTTGAAATGGCCGAAAGATACAAATAACCCCTTAAAACTAGTTTTGGGTATATGGCAAACTTAAAAGAAGTACGCACACGTATCGCTTCGGTGAGTTCAACGCAGCAGATCACCTCGGCCATGAAGATGGTTTCGGCTGCCAAGTTTCGCCGTGCGCAGGTGGCCATCATAGGCATGAGGCCCTACGCCAAGCAACTGAACGACATCGTGTGCGACATCGACACCGGCGACGGGGTGCAGACCCCCTATCACGAGGTGCGGAAACTGGGTCGGGTGCTGCTGGTGGTAGTCACTTCCAACAAAGGGCTGTGTGGTGCTTTCAACAGCAATGTCATCAAACAGGCGCAGGCCCGCATCGAATACTATAAGGCCCACGCCACCCCTGCCGAGCCTGCCGACCTCAGCATGATAACCATTGGCAAACGAGGCAGCGAGTTTTTTGCCAAGCATTTCGACAAGGTGGTGGGCTGCTATGACGAGATGCTGGATGCCATCAGTTTTGATTCAGCAGCCAATTTGGCTGACCAGTTAATGCAGCAGTTCTGCCAAAAGAAGTACGACCGCATAGAGCTTATATACAATCAGTTCAAGAACTCACTGGTGCAGATTCTCTCTACCGAGCAGTTCTTGCCCATCGTGCCGCAGAAGGAGGCCAAACCCGACTCAAAAGAGGTGGCCAATGACTATATTTACGAACCGTCGAAGGAGGAAATTCTGCGCGAGATGGTACCACTGACGCTGCGGTCCCATTTTTATCGTGTGCTGCTGGACTCGCTGGCTGCGGAGCACGGTGCCCGAATGAATGCCATGCAGAAGGCCACGGACAATGCTACCGAATTGCTGAAAGAGTTGCGCCTGAGCTACAATAAAGCCCGCCAGGCGGCCATCACCAACGAGATTATCGAAATCGTGAGCGGTTCAGAGGCCTTGAAAGGATAAATATCTATATAATGTTATAAACTTAATAAAAAATCAATGAAGAAATTATCAACCCTGTTGCTTATGACACTGGTTACGGTGGCGGTGATGGCTGCCCCGGTGAAATCGGACGAAGCAACCCGTGTGGCCAGCCATTTTTGGTCGGCAGTTAGTACTCAGCCCATCGAGGAAATCCATCTCGTATCCCAGACGGATTTCACCGAGTTCTTTATTTTTGATGTCAACCAAGGCAGCGGTTTCGTGATTGTGGCGGCCGACGATGTGGCCTATCCTATTTTGGGCTATTCCCTCAACAGCCCTGCGGGCGAAATGGGACCAGAGACCCGCTTTTGGCTGGGGCAATATGCCGCCGAAATCGACGCTTTGGCGGAAGGCTCTGTTCAGGTAGACCCCGCCCTCAGGCAGTATGTTGCCGAAGAGTGGAACCAGTTGCGCCAAGGCTCTTGGCAACAGCCCAAAAATACCAACACCGTGGCCCAGCTGCTTACCACCCAGTGGAACCAGAGCCCTTACTACAACGCCCTTTGTCCTCAGGGCACCCCGGTAGGGTGTACTGCCACCGCGGCCAGCCAAATTATGAAGTTTTGGAACCATCCGGTTGTCGGCAACGGCACCCACACCTACTCCTCCAGCTACGGTATGCTCACGGTCGATTTTGGCAGCACCACCTATGACTGGGATAATATGCCTAACCGCCTCACCAGCTACAGCACTTCTGCACAGCACCAAGCCGTCTCCACCCTTTGCTATCATGTGGGTGTGTCGGTGAATATGAACTATGGCCCCGACGGCAGCGGTGCCCCTGTTTTGGGCTATGGCCCCTCCGTGCAGACGGCCCTTGTGGACTATTTTAATTACGAGAACACGCTCAGGGGCATCTATAAGTCCAGCTACACCGATGCCACTTGGACTGCTACGCTGAAGGAAGAACTTGACGAAGGTCGCCCCATCCTTTATGCTGGCTATGACAGCGAGGCCGGACACGCCTTTGTTTTCGACGGCTACAACAGCAGCAGCCAGTTCCACGTCAACTGGGGCTGGGGTGGCAGCTACGACGGCTATTTTGTCGTTGGTGCCCTCAATCCTGGTGGTGGTGGCGTCGGCACCAACGGCTCCAACACCTTCAACTATAACAACCAGGCGCTCATTGGCATCCAGCCCAAACCCACGCTGGCCGCCACCCCCTCGTTGCTTTCTTTCGATGTCGCTGGCGGCACCACCACTGTCGAAGTGCGCAGCGACTTTGGTGTCGACAGCAACTGGACGGCCACCACGGATGTCCCCTGGCTGACCCTCACCCCCGCCACAGGACTCGGCAATGGGACCGTCACCAACATGCAGGTGACAGTGGCCGCCACCACTGAAGGTCAACCCCGTTCGGCCAATATCACCATCGTGCAGGCTGCAGACACCCTCTTGCTGCCCGTGCATCAGCATTCTTGTCACAGCGCTGATATGTGCACCCTCACGGTCAACATGACCGACCGCTCCGGCGACGGATGGGATGACGGTTATGTCTCTTTCTCCTCCACCTCTGGTGCCATCTATGGGACGGCTTCACTGCGGGTTGGCTCCTATGGCACCCAGACCATTCAGGTCTGCCCCGACACGGTGATAGTCACTTGGTGCGGCAGCCTCCGCGACCAACAGTGTGGCTATTTCGTCGAGAATGCCGACGGCCAGATGTGGATGGAACACGAAGCCGGCTCCTCGCTCGATACTCCCGACACCATCATTGCTCCCTGTTCCAATCAGGGCGGCTTGCCCACACATACCTACCTCTTGGAAGTCGAACCCAACGACTCCACCTATGGCTATGTCACCGGAGCCGACAGCAATGTTCATTTCGCCGAGTACCGCACCATTCAGGCCTTTGCCAATCCCGGCTATCGCTTCGTCCGTTGGAGTGACAACATCTACGACAATCCTCGCGATGTGGTCATGGTCCGCGACCGAGAGTTCACGGCACGCTTCTCCAGTCTAGGCGACGATACTGTGCAATACGACAACAACCACTACAAGACAGTCTTTGGCGGCGGCAGCAACTTCAAGTGGGGCATCAGGTTGGAAACGACCGACCTGGTGGCTCGCCGTCAACTTACCGGTGTCAAGTTCTACGGACCCGCCAGAGGCCGCTACACCGTCTCCATCTATCAAAACGCCAACAATATCCCCTATGCTATGGTCTACGAGCAGTCCGCAAACGTCACTTGGCGCACTGTGGGCACATGGAATTATGTGGTCTTCGACACCCCCGTTACCATTGACCACACCCGCCCCATGTGGATTGTCATTTCGGCCCCCAGCGTTGGAGCGCCTGCCGCCATGACCTCGTGGTGCGGCAACAACAACGGAAGCCTCTACACCGAAGACGGTGGCCAAACCTGGCAGTCCCTTCCCGAGACCGACCTGGGCACCTGGATGATTCGTGCCGTGATGCCTGTCGACCACAGTGAGTACACCCTCACCGTCTCCTCCACCCGTCCCGCCTGGGGCACCGTCACCGGTGGCGGCCTCTATCGCTATGGCGAATTGGTCACCATTCAGGCCCTCCCCAAGGATGGCTACCTCTTTGAGCGTTGGGGCGACAACAACACCCTCAATCCGCGCAAGGTGGTTGTTACGAGCGATTCCATCATCCGTGCTTTCTTTACCAAGAGCCAAGTGGGTGTTGACGATCTGGCTGCCGAAGGCATCGACATTGCCACTCAAGGCCAAACCCTCCTTATCCGTGGAGCCGAAGGCAGAGCCGTGCGGGTCTATGACCTCATGGGCCGCAACCTCTACCTCTCCGAGCACTTCGACGGTGCCCCCGTTCGCCTGCCCTCCACTGGCATCTATATGGTTCGCATCGACGACAAGGCTGCCCGCCGTGTCGTGGTCTATGGTAAATAGCACAAAAAGAAACTAATCGTCTTATGGAAAAGAAAAACAGCAATGTAGTAGCAATTGTGACCATGATTTTCATGTTCGCAATGATTTCCTTTGTCACCAATATGGCGGCCCCCTTTGGCAACATCTGGCGCAACCATTATGAATGGGCCGGCATGTTGGGCAACATGATGAATTTCTTGGCATACCTCTTCATGGGCATTCCCGCCGGCAAGATGCTCTCCAAGATAGGCTACAAGAAAACCGCCCTTATCGCCCTTGCTGTGGGCTTTGTAGGCATGGTCATACAGTATCTCTCCAGCCGAGTGGGTGCCACCGTGGCCACCTTCTCTGTGGCAGGCCAGCCCGTCATGCTCAACTATGTCATCTACCTCTTGGGCGCCTTCATCTGTGGCTTCTGTGTCTGCATGCTCAACACCGTGGTCAACCCCATGCTCAACATCCTGGGCGGTGGCGGCAACCGCGGCAACCAGCTCATCCAGACCGGTGGCACCTTCAACTCCCTCACTGGCACGCTTACCCCCCTCCTGGTGGGTGCCCTGATAGGCCAGGTGACCGACAAGACTGCCATGAGCGACGTGGCCCCGTTGCTGTTCATTGCCATGGGTGTCTTTGCGCTGGCGTTTGTCATCATCTGCTGTGTCAAATTTGTCGAGCCCAACCTGGGCAAAATCAAGCCTGAAGTCAAGGACAAACACAGTGCCTGGAGCTTTCGCCATCTGGTGTTGGGCGTGGTGGCCATCTTCTTCTATGTGGGCATCGAAGTGGGCATCCCTAACGAGCTCAACTTCTACCTCACCGACGACCCCGCCTGCGGTGCCGCCATCGGTGGCGCGGTGGCAGCCATCTACTGGCTGCTCATGATGGTGGGCCGTGCCCTCAGCACCGCCATCAGCGGCAAAGTCTCCACCAAGGCCCAGCTCTCCTTTGTTTCCATCCTGGCCATCATCCTCATCGTTGTGGCCATCATCCTGCCCGACACCATCCGGGTCTCCATGCCCGGCTACAGCGTGGCCGATGGCTTTGCCATGTTCCAGGTGCCCATCAGTGCCCTCTTCCTGGTTCTTTGTGGCCTGTGCACCTCCCTCATGTGGGGCGGCATCTTCAACCTCTCCGTCGAGGGGTTGGGCAAATATACCGAGCAAGCCTCCGGCATCTTCATGATGATGGTCGTTGGCGGCGGCGTCATGCCCTTCATCCAGAACGCCATTGCAAAGAGTATCGGCTATATGGGCAGCTACTGGATCGTGGTGGCCATGCTGGCCTACATCCTCTTCTATGCCATGGTGGGCTGCAAAAACGTCAACAAAGACATTCCAGTCGAGTAACCCTCTCTCGCAATAGTCCTATACCCAAGGCCTTTCTCCCATCCGTGGCAGAAAGGCCTTGTTTTTTCTACCACGCAGCATGCCTAACCCCGCCCCAGATTTCCCAACGCAACTAAAATGCTATCTGATAGGTTCCTACTCGCTCTTCTTTCGAGTGGGCAGCGTTGAGGCAACGATAGTGATTTGGGCAGGAATCGTGATTAGACCGACACTTGGTCGTTCAAGGTCTATTTATGCCATATTAGCATTTCTTTCGGCATCTTGGCCACTCCCTGTCTCGTTGTAGCCCGCTACGCCTACGACCCCGCGGGCAATCTGACCAAGGAGACCAACTCTCTGGGCGAAATAAATTACGACTACACATACTACAGACTGTTAAACAAACGTTATTGTATGACGTTTTCTCGCCTGGGCATAGTGCAAACACTGAGAGATTTGCCCTCTGCGCTCGGCTTATCGAAAACGTTATTTCATGACGGGAAACGACGTGACATACACCTACGGCATCAGCGGCAGGACGGAAGACGGAGCTGCGCAAAGCGAGAGAAGAACAAACTCGTTTGTTTTTCCGAGCCAAAGCAGCGTTGGCGTAGCCAACCCTATGAAAAATCACGCAGGGAATTTCTATGAGGTACTCTCCTCTACATCTACAACATTGAAAAATCCAGCGCAGACTCTAAAGAAACCTAGCGTAATGCCTAGCAATTTGCCTGGAATAACTATAAAATAACTATAAATCCATGAGGAAATCGTTTTTTATTTTGATACTATTAAATGGAATTGTTCTTCATTTGAATGCTCAGAATGTATATTCCCCAATAGAGAAATGTGATTCAATAGTAATTGATTGCATTAATCCCGCAATAATGACAGTTGTTGATCTTCATGAGGAGGCTTTTGAAAAGTATCTTGACAGAGAGAAAAAAAATGAGAAAAGACATGTTGTTATTTGTGACTCCACTTGTATTAGAGAAATAATGGATAGTGTATATACTATTAACCCGATAAAGTCTTTAGATGCTATTGATGTAAGAGGACGGTTTACTTTTTTTTCTGCAAATGGTGAAAAAATCGTATTTTATGTTGGGCTGTGCCGACTATCATATAAGGGTGTCGTGTATAATGCATCACCTTTTGCGTTTCAGTTATTATACACACTCTTCAAGGAAGCTGATTAATCGTATTATGTTATGAGAACTTGGAGCGAGTAATCCATCCTCGATGTTTTATGCAGGTCAAAACATTAGGTTGGCGGTTTTCAATATAGCGAGTGATCATTACGTCAATATCACAACAGGAGCATCGTACAAAAACTACCTGACCCCGCGGTTGTTCGACTCCGCGCCGCTGGTCTGGATTTGCAATCCA
>DFDY01000064.1:33940-44759 GCA_002368955.1 Bacteroidales bacterium UBA3816 | reverse complement strand
CGAACTTAGCGTTCACGTCGCGGCCAACCTTGGTCTCTAAGTTGTGGTAGGCGGGCAGGCAGTGCATGAATTTGCAGTTGGGGTTGCCCGTGTTCTTCATCATCTGGGCGTTCACCTGATAGGGCATCAGCATGTCGATACGCTCTTTCCAAACCTCGTCGGGCTCACCCATGGAGACCCACACATCGGTGTAGATGAAGTCGCAGCCCTTCACGCCCTTCACGGGGTCGTCGGTAACGGTCACGGTGGCACCGGTCTCCTTGGCAATCTCCTTGCAGGTCTTCACCAGTTTGGCATCCGGCTGCAGTTTCTTGGGAGCGACAATGCGCACATCCATGCCCATCTTGGCACCGCCAACCATCAGGCTGTTGCCCATGTTGAAGCGGGCATCGCCAACATAAGCAAAAGTCACCTCGCTGAGGGGCTTGTTGACATGCTCCTGCATGGTGAGGAAGTCGGCCAAAATCTGGGTGGGGTGGCTCTCATTGGTCAGACCGTTCCAAACGGGAACACCGGCATATTTGGCCAGCTCCTCAACAGTCTCCTGAGTGAAGCCACGATACTCGATGCCGTCGAACATACGACCCAGCACGCGGGCGGTGTCCTTCATGCTCTCCTTCACGCCAATCTGGCTGCCGGTGGGGCCCAGATAGGTGACGTGTGCACCCTGGTCCTTAGCACCAACCTCAAAGGCGCAACGCGTGCGGGTAGAGGTCTTCTCAAAAATCAGAGCAATGTTTTTGCCCTTCAGCTTGGGCTGCTCGGTACCAGCATATTTGGCGCGTTTCAGGTCGCGGGCCAGATCCAGCAAATAGTTAAGTTCCTTGGGGCTGAAGTCTAAAATCTTCAGAAAATTGCGGTTTCTTAAATTGTAAGCCATGTTATTTAGATTAAATATGATGTATGTCTATTTATTTTTACTTTTTATTTTTTACTTTAAAACTGATTCCTTTGTGACAGGTAATAAATCCAGATTAAGCCCGAGAAGACTAATGCCGCCGCACCCACCAGTAGCAACGACTTGCCGCCGGGCCAATGCAACAAAGCAAACAGCACTCCTATCATCAATGCAGCCAGCGACATACCCGTCGACCGCATGGCAAAATTCCATATCGGTCCCACACGCATATTGCGGGCCAAGTTGTCGTCCTTCACATCATAGGGGAAGAGGGCGTTCAGAAACAGCAAAGCCACAGCCAAGGTGCCAAAGCCCGCAACCATGAGGTTTGCTGCCCCTACCACGCTCAGCAACTTCAACACCACACCCACAACCGCCACTGCACCTCCCATCAGGATTAAGATCCTGACGAAGTTTCTCATTGCACGGGAATTCATCAAATCCTCTAACGACATATCACTTTTTAGTTTCTACCTTTTCTTTCAAAAACGTTCTCAATTCTCAAATCTCAATTCTCAAATCTCAAACTATTGCACAATGCGGGTGCCGCAGTTGGGATTGTCCAGCTGACCGGCTTCGGTAATGATGCACTCCTTGCCGCCATTCTCCACAAAGATGATTGCGGCGCGAATCTTAGGAGCCATGCTGCCTTCGGCGAAGTGGCCTTCCTGCAGGTACTGCTTGGCCTCAGCCACGGTGATGGTGTCCAGCGCCTTCTCGTTCTCCTTGCGGAAATTGATATACACCTTGGGCACGTCGGTGAGGATGTAGAACTCGTCGGCACCAATCTCAATGGCGCAGAGAGCACTGGCCAGGTCCTTGTCAATGACGGCCTCAACACCGCGCACATAGTCGCTTTCCTCCACCACGGGAATGCCGCCGCCACCGACGGTCACCACGATATTGCCCGCCTTGGCCAGCTGCTTCACAATCTTGATGTTGTTGATGCGCTGAGGGGTGGGCGAAGGCACCACCTTGCGCCAGCCGCGCCCTTTGGGGTCTTCCTTATAGGTGGCCCCAGTCTTGGCAGCCAGCTCGTCGGCCTGTTCCTTGGTGTAGTAGGGGCCCACGGGCTTGGTGGGGTTCTGGAACATGGGGTCAATCTTGTTCACAGCCACCTGGGTGACCAGCGTCACCACGTCGCGCTGAATGTCGTGGCGGGCCATCACATTGCGCAGCCCCATCTCGATGAGGTAGGCTATGGAACCCTGAGTCTCAGCCACGCAGAAATCCATAGGCATGGCCTCAATGCCGGCGCGTTTGCCCTCCTCGTGCTGAAGCATCACGTTGCCCACCTGGGGGCCGTTGCCGTGACCGATGACAATATTATAGTTGCGTTTCAGGAGATTGCAGAGCGACTCGCAAGTCTGTTCCACATTCTCAATCTGTTCCTGATAAGTGCCCTTCTGGCCGCCGCGCAGAAGCGCGTTGCCGCCAAAAGCCACCACTGCTAATTTTCTCATTTAATTTATAGTATTAGTTTATAGCCAATTACAAAACCCCTCACACCGAGAGGAAAATGCAAAGATACATATTTTTTATAAATTAAAAAAGAAAATTCACCACAAGAAAGCAAAGATAGTGCTTTCGAAGCCCACAGGAAAGCGGGCATTCGTCTTAATACATATTCCACATTTGCCATAAAGAAGCCTTGGGGAGGCTAATTTTTATAACACCGTACAAGCGAAGCGCAGGGCAGTGACACCTCGCGTTCGTCTCGGAGTGAAGAAAGTCCTGTGAAATTTCGATAATGACACAACATGCCACGGAGAACGAAACGACCTTGCCCATGTGTCAATTGCTAACAATCATTAACTAAAGTTTAACAAGTCTCTTTTCGGATTTAATAGTAAGGACAAAATATGGCTATATTTGAATCTTCTGGTGGCCTGAAAGGCCTAAACAGCCTGATATGGAATGGTTCATCGCGGCATTAGTGAGTGGTCTTGCCCTTTCAGGGCAATTTATAGCCACAGACGGTATGACTTTTTACATGTCAAACTTTTGTCATTAAATCTAATATTCCTCCATATCGCAAAAAAAGTGTATCTTTGCTCCTGTTTTTGAAAAGGGAAAACAAACACAAAATGGACTTTACCACACTGACATTTACCATATTCTGCATCGACAACGTTGCAAGAGCACTCAAGATGCCTCCCAGAGACATTTACCATCGAATGCAAGATGCCAACATTATTGATGGCTACATCGTCCCATGCTATAACGTTCTGCACACATTCTCAAAAGAGTACGTCGTAGACGACCTTATCTCATTCATGCAGAAGAAAGGAGTGCTCGCATGATCCTATACCACACATCGACCCTCCGAATCGAAAAGCCCGACATATACCACTCACGGCCTCATTTAGACTTCGGGATGGGCTTCTACATGACATTGCTCCAAAGTCAAGCCATCGAATATGGCGCACGGTTCCTTCACCGTGACGAAACGGCAATCCTCAATGTCTATGAACCAGATGACGACATTGAGTTTTTTTCCAGCCATGTATTTACTACCTACAACGAAGAATGGCTTGATTTCGTAACAGCCTGTCGCAAAGGACTGCCTCACGCCACATTTGACATTATCGAAGGCGGCATTGCCGACGACAAAGTCTTCAATACGGTCGACCTCTACTTTTCTGGAATCATTACCAAGGAACAAGCCCTTGACCAACTGAAGTACAAACAGCCCAACCATCAGCTCTGCATCACCTCCCAAGAATTACTCGACCATCACCTCCATTTTATCAATTCTCACAACCTATAGCCATGGAAGCAAACCCTGCAATACTACAGATGAAATATGCCCGTATCGTGAAATCCTTTGCCGAACGAGCAGGACTATCATACGAAGAAGCGCTTAACAAATTCTACGATTCCAAAACTTTCGAACTCATAAGCAACGGCATCGCCGACATGCACTGCATGAGCGATGATTACCTCACTGATGAGTTATTAATCGAACTTGGCCTCCTCAAAACCGCCCACCCATCTCAGCCATAAGCCCACAGGTTATCTTCCCGTAATTGTCTCCCCTTGTGGATTGGCTTGATGCAGACTCCAGTTGCGCTGAGCAATCTCCTTGCTGGCAGTAGCATAGCAGTATTCGCATTGGTGCAAACAAGTGTTATATTGTCCTATGTCCTTGCTCACCATGCAGCCGCAAGCCTTTCGCTGTCCCTTGTCGGGCATTTTTTTCCGTTGTATGGCCACCATACCGTTGTCCAACAGAATGCCACCTTCCGGCAACTCGGCATTGCCAAACATATCGCGTTGCACTGGAATTTTTGTTACGCCTAGATATTTCATCAGTTGTTCATCGCGATGAGCCAGACGGATAATCAGGTCGTGGTCCACACATCAGGGATGCATTGTGGTCTTAACTACGATAAGTAGCTGAGAGTTCTTATTGTATTTCTCTTTCTTTTTATCACTAAAAGCCGAATCAACATTTTTCAATCAAAACAGATGTTTTTTGTCATCCTATTAAAAAAGAATAAAAAGCCTGCTCAGAATGGTAAATCTTCGTCACTATGCACTGGGTGTTTTTCTTGCCCAGCGTTAGGATATTTCTTCTTGAACGAATCCAGCATAATCTTGTTTGCTCCTTTTGAGAAATTTTCTTGATGAGACTGATTGATTTTTGAATGGCAAGCTATACAGAGACACTGAAGATTGGTTTCTTCGTTATGGGTCTTTATTCCGTCCTTATGGTGTACGTGCATGTATTGCCTATCCATTCTGTTCTCAGGAGAGAAACCACATATTTCGCAAGTATAATTCTTCTTTGTTCTATATGCCTGTGAAATCTTTTGCCATTCCCAAATATAGCCTTCCAAGTCGGTATCGTTTTCTTCTATATCTGACTTTTTTTTACCCGCCTCCCTTAATAATTGTTCAAACTCATCAGATGTTCTTGCCTGTTCAATTGACGATTCTGTAAGAAACATTTTTCTTCGACAATATGAACACAAAGGCAATCCAGTTACCTCAACCTCTCGGTGACTACTTTTATCCCATACGATCACAGAACCAGTATTTGCTCTTCTATATTGGTTCTCACCCCAATCCTGAATGGCCTCACAGTTGGTTAGATGCATCGAAGGTTTTTTTCTTACACCTCTGTATTCCAAAAAAACTGCTTTTTTATAAAGAAATATTTGTTGTTTAGTGCCTGTATCTGGATTAATATAGAAAATACCTTCATCAGAAATCTCAACTTCGCCACTTTGGATGTTGGATAAATCGACATCGGCAATATCAAGAGGTCGGTATGGCTTAGCCTCTCCAATTGTAAATCCGAGATCCGTTAAGGCAGATTTCAATTTATTGAAATCGTATATGGGTGTTTCTCTCATTATAATAATCCTTTTTCATTCTTTTCCACAAAGCTCTCCAATATCTCATCACCACTTGTTACAATCCGTATTTCGACCCTTCTTGATTTGTCCAAATTGATTGGTTTATTGGTAACCATAGTATATTTCCCCTCATTGTCTAATGTTTTTCCATAAGAAAAACCAGTAGCAGTAAGCCAAAACTCTATTTTTCTTTGCTGTTCCTCGGTGTATTGTTGGAAAGAAGGTAATCCTCTAAAATATTCCACTACACTCAAAGCACGTCGTTGTGAAAGAATAATATTTGCTATGTAGGGGTCTGAATCCAGACTGGGATATGGGACAGTATCGGTATGCCCTTCAATACGTATTTCTTGGATTCTATCACTTAAACTATCGTTCAGTAGAATGTTAAAATAGCGAGGCAGAAACTCTTCCAATATGTCTTGGAATTGAGGAGTCAAATCATATTCACCCTGAGAAAAAAGAACGGTTGGATTCTCAAACTTCATCGTCAGGTCCTTACCGATAGACATCTGCCATCGTTGAGTATCGCCTTGGAACTCTTTTACCAATTTGTCGTGAAGGCTCTTTTTTGTATCTACATAGTCCGTAAGCACTGATTGATTGTCCTGAACCTTTACCATATATGAAACAGTAACGAAAAGGAAGATAATCATTAAACCTGTCATAAGGTCAGAAACTGACATCCAAACATCTGTCTTTGCCATACATTACCTCCTTCCTTGTATCATCGCTTGCATACAAGTATCTAATTCGGATAATGTAGCATTAAGTCTTTGGTAAAAATGTTCGTCAAGTTCACCAATTTCATTATTGAGAGCATTAATGCTGCCACGAATTGTTCCAACAGCTTCATTTAAACCCTTCTTGGTCTCTTTCCAAAACTCTTCACTATAATCATTAATCTTGTTTATCTCATCAAGTTTGTTAATAAGCAAGGTGACTCCTTCAACAAAGCTTCTCTGTTTACGCACCCAATCATTTAGAGACTTGGTTGATTCATCAAACTTCAACATATTATCTTTGGTCAAATCAGCAGTCTCGGCAAGTTTCGATGAGACTTCAACAAATTTGGTATCTTCAATGAGAACCTTGTTAAGTGCATCTATAATCTGCCTCAATTTTCCACCTTCACTAACTAATAGTTCGGTATCTCCACTGACATTTGTGAGGGTAACCGAAGTGGCATCAAAGTTATCCGCCATCTGCTTGTATTGCTTTGTCAGTGAAGTAATCATTTCTTTATTCTCAATCTGCCAAGTATTTAACTGTGCAACACTTTTATTGAGTTGGTCAAAATTTTCTTGAACCAGTTTGTTAATAAGTACACCCATTTGCTTTTGAAATTCCTCTGTAACCTTTTTCATCACTTCTACCAAAGCCTCTGTGTTGCTTTTCTTTAACAATTCGGTAAACTCGTTAAATTTTAATTCTAAGAGGTGGTTCGTTTGGTTCATGGCATCCTCTATCTCCAATACTTCGCTATGGAGTTTATCTGTGAGTTTGGTAACTTTCTCTGACATCTCATTCAGCTGAGATGGCATAGCACTACTGATACCCAATAACTCACCAATGTTGCTATTTAGCCGTTGCACATCGGGAACCATTTTAGCAACCTGTTCAGTATTTGCTTGTGCCTTATTAAGATTTGGGATTATCTGCTTGTCTATACCTTTTTGCAATAACGATTGAGCTTTCATAATTTGGTTCTGCAATCCATTGATTTGTTCTTTATCCACTTGACTTGACCCTAAGTCTGTAATGGTTTTCTCAATCATGTTGATTCTCGTTGTCATATCGTTGTAGAATTTACTCTGTGCTTGTATTTGGTTCTTTTGTACCAAAGTAAGGCTTTCAACTGACTTCACTACCATTGATGCTGCTATTGTAGAATCCGACACCCCCTTTTCTATTTCATCATAATAGCCGTTCACCTGTTTTGATATTATGAGAGAGCCAATCATGCCTGCAAGTGACGTGAAGAATGCCGTTCTGAGTCCACCTAACAAAGTGGGAATGCTCCCAGCTATATCTTGTGTCTTGAAATTAATAAGACCTATTGTGATTCCGAGGAATGTTCCCAATACACCAATAGTTGATACCAATGATGGAAGTTGCTCAATCCATCTTTTTTTGTCTCTAATTCTCCATTGTCCTTCTTGGACTTAACGTATTGTATGCAAGATAAGCATACTATTACTACGATTGCGGTAAATAATATCGTTGTAAAATAATTCATTAATATAGTTAATTGTAGCCCGAACCTCCAACGGAACGTTACACATCTAATAAAAGAAAA
The DNA here is from genome assembly GCA_002368955.1 of Bacteroidales bacterium UBA3816. Lineage (GTDB taxonomy): Bacteria > Bacteroidota > Bacteroidia > Bacteroidales > P3 > Colimorpha. The sequence continues at coordinate 37,198 of DFDY01000064.1, read as the reverse complement.
GGCATGAGGTTATGTGCTCATGTCCGTCTTGATAGAGGTATCGCCAAACACCTTAGAGGAAACGGGGTCTAAAAGAACATATCTCACGCCTGAGGATATGCCTGAGGCGTGAGCCAATAGCATACTCATCAAGCGAAAGCAAAAATGCTCAATCCCTCCTCTTGAAACTTGGCGAATTTCTATCAAAGGACCATATCGCAATGCTTTTCTTGCTTACTGCTTTCTATCTCTCGAAAGCGGTTGCAAATTTACATAAAAAAATTCAATCTCAAGCAAGATACATAAAAAAAATATACAAAACGCAAATTATCACAATTTTACCATTAATTGATTCTCGGATATGTCATGGCTTTTTGTATTTCCACTAAGGAAAGGCATAAAAAATAACGAAAGTAGAGTGGCCTATGATATTGTGTACAGGTCACTCTACTCCGACAGATGTTGTCGATCTTTTTGGGGGGAATAATACTGCTTATTGCACGGCGGCGGGGCCGGCGGTGACGGTGGTAAGGGGGCTGAGGTATTGCTGGGCGAGGGCCTGGAGTTGGGCGGGGGTGACGTGCTGGACAGAATCGAAGTAGTTTGTGGTCAGCTGCTCGGTGACATCCGTGAAGTACATCTGACGGTAACGCTCGGAGAGTTCGAAGGTGCCGTCGATACTGCGGATGAAGTCGCCCATCATGACATTGCGGACGCGTTCCAACTCCTCCTCAGGGATGGGCTGCTGCTGCAGGCGTTCGATTTCGCGCATGACTTCGCTGACGGCTGGTCCGGTGGCCTGGGCCGCCACTTCGGCCGTGATGAAGAAGACTATGCTGTCGCGGTAGACATGGGTTTGGCTGTAGATGCCGTAGGTGTAGCCTTTGTCCTCGCGAATGTTGCTCATAAGGCGGGAGCCAAAATAGCCGCCCAGGACTGTGCTGAGAACCATGAACTGGGCATAACGGGGGTCGTGCCATGCCAGGGGCAGCACTCGCCCGATGCGCAGCGAGGACTGGACTGCGGAGGGCATTAGCACCGTTGGGCTGGCCTGGGCGGAAGCACTAGGGGCGGGCGCAGGAAGTTGGAGTCTTAAAGGCTGTTGGTCCGAAGAGGGTTGGGGCGCAAAATAGCGGTCGGCTAGGACCAGCAGTTCGTCATCGACATGGCCGGCCAAGACGATATGGGCGTGGGCAAGGCCATAATGCTGATGTAGGAACTGACGGACAGAGTCGAGGGTGAGGTGGTCGAGGTCGTGGACGGTGGCATAACACCCCAGGGGGTGGTCGAAGCCATAAAGAAGTTCATAGAAACGGTTGCGGGCCACGTAGTTAGTCTGCTGGAAGTTGGTGGCTAATTTTTGTCGGCGCTGGGCCATGTAGGCCTCGAAAAGTTGGGGTGTGACCAGCGGGTGGTCAAACATTTCGCGCAAGAGAGGGAAAAGCTCGCCGGCATATTTGCGGAGGAAATAATAGGAGAGGTTGCCCTGACAGGTGTCGGCCATACGTTCCACAAAGATGCCGCGGAAATCGAGGAACTCTGCAATGGTTTGGGCATCGTGGAGTGCGGTGGCCTCACCAAAGAGTTTGTTGGCGGCATGGGCCTGCGACCGGAACTGCTGGTAGGCACTGCCCGCCTCGACGGTGAAGTCGAGTTTGACCAGGTCGAGGTTGTCGTTGGGGAAAAAATAAAGGACGTTGCCATTGGGCAGACGGTGCTGCTGCGGAACCAGCGGGGCGACAGATGGAGGGGTGAGCATTTTTTTTAGTTAATAGTTAACGAGTTTATAGTATTTAGTTTATAGTTTTTAGTTTATAGTTTTTAGTTTTAGAAGGTGGCCGTGAGTTTTACGTTGACTTGGCGGGCGGTGAGGTAGTTGGGGACGGCATAGTACTCGTTGGTGTAGTCGGCCACCCAGATGAAGGAGACCACGTTGCGATAGTTGAAGAGGTTGAAGACTTCGATGCCGAGGGAGAGGTCGTCGAAGAGGCGGCCCACCTTGGAGTTGCGAATCTTCTCGAAGCGGGTGAGTTGGATCGTGTTGCCCCAGTCGACACGGAAATAAGGGGGCAGGGTGTTGCGGATGGCACGGTCTTTCTGGTAGGGGAAGGTGACGGGGGTGCGGGTGCCGAAAAGGAGGCTGAGGCTCATGCGCCACCAGGGGAGGGTGGGGATGTAGTCTTGGAAGAAGATTTTGAAGTTGAGCCGCTGGTCGGTGGGGCGGGAGATCCAGCCTAGGGTGTCGCCGAGGAATTTCTCCTGGGTTTGCATGAGGGAGAGGCTGGCCCAGGACTCCAGTCCGGGGACGAAGTCGCCATTGACCCGCAGGCTGACTCCGGTGGCGTAGCCTACGGCTTCCTGATCGGGATTATAGCGGATGCGGAGGTTGTCGATGGTGTAGGGCACCAGATGGGTTATGTACTTGTAGTAGACATCTGCGGTGAAGCGGAAGGGCTTGTCCCAGAGGCGTATGTTCCAGTCGACCGTGCCGGTGGCCTGATAGGAGGTCTGAGCGGGAAGGTCGGCTCGGAGAGAGCCGTCGAGACGGCGCATTTCGCGATAGAGGTAGGGTTGCTGATAGACTCCGGCGGCCAGACGGTAGAGGATGTCGCGGCTGCTGTGGGGCTTGTAGTTGACCGACAGGCGGGGCGAGAGAAGGAACTGCGCACCCAGGTGACCACCCTGCGCCGTGGTGGTATAGTACTGCCCGCGCACACCGGCAAGAAAACGCACCAGGTTGTCCTTGCGGGTGAAGAGGTTGACCTCGCGCTGGAGATAGGCGGTGCCTCGGAGGGTTTGGATTTGGTTGTCGGCATGGCAGTAGAGTTGCAACTGGGGGTTGAAGACGGCGGTGTCGTCGAGCCCGGGGATGTGGTGGTCGGTGGGGAAGCTGTAGCCAGCACTGTCGACCCATTTCCATTCGCGCATGCGGTCGCGGATCTGCTCCAACTGGGCCTTGACGCCGAAATCCCAATTGCCAAGGGAGGCATAGCGCACGGCCCGGAACTCGGTGGCATAGATGCCCATGTCCAGGTAGTTGCGGGCATGTTCGAGGAAGGTGCCCACGCCGCGGTCGAAACGGTTGGTGTCGCCCGCATTCTCGCCTATGCCGACCTCATAGAGCCAGTACTGGTCTTGAATGTCGTAGAGCTCCTGCTCGCGGTTGTACTGCGCCGAGGTTGTCCAGCGCAATTGGAAGTCGTCGGAGGGGTGGTAGTCGAGGGTGAGGGAACCGAGGAGGGTGTTGTACTGGTCGACCTCGCGGCCGTCGAAATAGAC
>DFDY01000064.1:12022-33876 GCA_002368955.1 Bacteroidales bacterium UBA3816 | reverse complement strand
TCGAACTCCAGCGACCGCGTGCTGGTGCCGCCGAAAGTGGTGGTTCGCGAGGAGGGGATGAGGCCGTAGGCGTTGCGGGTCCAGATGGCCAGAAGGGTGAGGTCGAGGTGGTCGCTCAGCCGGTAGCCAAAAATGCCTTGGAGGTCGGTATATGAAGTGTTGTAGCTGCCCTCGGTGTCCATGCTTTTGAAGATATAGCTGTTGTTGTGCTGGCGAAAACCCACACTGTAGCTGAAGCGGTCGCCCGCGCGGCCTTGTGCCGAGAGGGAGCCCCCAAGCAACGAGAGCGAAGCACGGAAACGCCGTTCGAGGGGGCGGCTGTAGATGATGTCGAGGACCGACGACATGCGGTCGCCATAGGTGGCATCGAATCCGCCGGGAGAGAAAAGGAGGTGGTCCACAAGGTCGGGATTGATGATGCTCATGCCCTCCTGCTGGCCGCTGCGGATAAGTTGGGGACGGTAGATTTCCACCCCATTGATATAGACTAGGTTTTCGTCGAACGAGCCGCCACGGACAGAATACTGCGACGAAAGCTCGTTGCCAGAGCTGACGTCGGGCAGGGTTTTGATAAGGGCTTCCACCCCATCGTTGGGGCCAACGGTATTTTCGATTTTTTGAATGTCTATCTGGGTGAAGGGGGTGGCTCGGATATGCTCGTCGGAGACAACCACCTCGTCGAGCTGGGTGGAGAGGGGATTGAGGGTAAAATCAAGGGTGCGGGACTCTTTAGGGGCCAGTTTGAGACGCAGCTCCTGCGCCCGGTAGCCTGTGCAGGAGACACGGAGGGTGATGCTGTCGGACGAACGGACCGAGAGCCGATAGAAACCACGGGAGTCGGTGACGGCCCCATAGGGAGTAGATGAATTAACGACCCCCACATTGGCAAATTCAACCGCACGGCCCTCGGCATTAGAGACCCGTCCCTGCAATATTCCCTGCGCCCACATGGGCGAAAACAGCTGTAGCAACAGGAGCAGCGGAGTTATAAAAAGCGACTTGTTCATTAATTTTATTTGCAATAAAACGATGGAATTGAAAAAAAATTGTATTTTTGCAAATTATTTCATCCAACGAAACATTTTAGATACAGGAATAAAAATAGACATAATATGAAATACAGATTATTAGTATTGGCGCTGATGTTGGTGGGAATGGCCTGCCAGGCGCAGAACCAGATGGACAAACAGGGCCGCAAGCAAGGCCGCTGGGTGAAAACCGACAAGCAGGGAGCCAAAATCTATGAGGGCACCTTCGTCGACGACCAGGAGACCGGCACTTTCACATATTATTATCCCAACGGCACCATCCGAATAAAAAACGAATATACCGTTCCGGGCAAGATTTGCAAACATGAGGTCTACGACAAGGACGGCCACCTGTTGGCCAAAGGCAACTTCAACCAGAAGAACCGCGACGGCCGCTGGGAGTTTTTCTCAGAGAAGGGCAACCTCATCAAGTACACCCACTACAAGATGGGCGTGCGCCACGGAATGCAGGTGATCTTCACCCCCAACGGCGACACCGCCGAGGTGTGCAACTGGAACGACAACCACCGCCACGGCCGCTGGTGGAAACGCATCGGCAAACAGGGATTTATCACCGCCACCTATGTGCACGGCGGCATCGAGGGCCGACTGGTGGAATATGACGACAACAACCAGTTGGTGCAGGAAGGCCACTACACCAAAGGCGAGCGCAACGGCATGTGGAAACACTACGAAAACGGCCAGCTGGTAGTGAAAGAACGCTGGGAGATGGGCTACTCAAAGGACCGCCAGGTGCGCCTGCTGCTGCCCGAGGAGCGTTTTGTGAGCATCTACGACATCTACTATATGGCACCCCAAGGCAAGAAAAAAGCCATTGTCTACCTCAGCGACGGAACCAAACTCATTGACGAAGAGCCCGCCGAGGTTCTCTATGGCCATGTGGGCAACAGCCACTTCACCCTTGCCAACCGCGAAGCCCGCATCATGGTGGCCACCAACCTCATCGTTGGCACCACCCTCGACCGCGAAGGCCGCGAAATACTCAGCCTCGACCCCAAGCCCGACTTCGATGTCTTCCCCGACCAGGACTGCATGAAGATGCTCAAGAGCCTGCAACTGCAAAAACAGACCCAGGAGGCCGGTGGTGTTTTCGATTTTGAGAAATAACTTAGGGAACAAAAAAATGGGGCATCTTTCGATGTCCCATTTTCCCATTAAACACTATTACAAAATCCTTTTTAGGTAAAAACAAAAACCTAAGCACTTGATTACTAGTTCGTATGAACTATATTTCCCTCTCAAATGCGGTTGCAAAAGTACTAACTTTTTTTGAATTAACAACACCCTCCACAAAGGTTTAACTTTTATTAACTAGCATGACCATCGCAACCCATACCCTCGGATGCAAACTGAACTTTGCCGAAACCAGCAACTTGCAGAAGCAATTTGTCGCTGCCGGATTTGGCATAGTGGACTTCCATGAGAAGGCCGACATTTACGTGATAAACACCTGCACGGTGACCTCCGTGGCCGAGAAAAAATGCCGAAACGCCATCCGGCAGGCCGTCTCGCAAAACCCACAGGCCATAGTGGCCGTCATTGGCTGTTTTGCCCAAAACGACGCGGGGCAGATTGCCGCCATTCCCGGGGTGAGCATCATTCTTGGCAACGAGCAGAAACACCGGTTGCTGGAAATTGTCACCGACATACGTGAGCAACAAAGGCAAACAAAGCCCCTCTATATCAACACCGACGAACCCCGCAGTTTCCAACTCAGCTACTCCGGCGGCGACCGCACCCGCACCTTCTTCAAGATCCAGGACGGCTGCGACTATTTCTGTTCCTACTGCGCCATCCCCTTTGCCCGCGGCCGCAGCCGCAGCGCCACCATCGCCGAGACCGTAGCCGTGGCCCGCGAGATTGCCACCACCGGCACCCGCGAAGTGGTGCTCACCGGCGTCAACACAGGCACCTTTGGCCTCCATCAGGGAGAGCATTTCCTTGACCTGCTCAAAGCCCTCGACCAAGTGGAGGGCATCCTGCGCTACCGCATCTCCAGCATCGAGCCCAACCTCATCACCGACGAAATCATCGATTTTGTAGCCCACTCCCGCGCCTTCCTCCCCCACTTTCACATTCCCCTTCAGGCCGGTTCGGACAAAGTGCTCAAAATGATGCACCGCCACTACGACACCGCCCTCTATGCCGAACGCCTGCAACACATTCGGGGCGTGATGCCCGATGCCTGCATTGCCGCCGATGTCATCACCGGATTCAACGGCGAGGACGATGAGACTTTTGTCCAAAGCAAGCAATACCTCGAAAGCCTGCCCATCTCCTACCTGCACGTCTTCCCCTATTCCGACCGTCCGGGCACCCATGCCCTCAAGATGCCGGAACGCATCGAAATCCCCATACGGAAAGCCCGCAGCCAAGAGCTCCACCAACTCTCTGACCGCAAACGGCAGGCCTTTGTTGAAAGCCAGATGGGCAAGACCCGCACCGTCCTGTGGGAACACACCCGCCACGGCGCCCCCGGCCAGGAAACCATGCAGGGCTGGACCGACAACTACATACGCCTGCAACGTCCTTACGACGAGACACTTTGCGGCACCGTTACCCCCTACCCCATCACGAATTCAACAATTGTTGAAAACATCTCTTTTGAGGATTGAAAAATAATTCGTATTTTTGCTTTTTCTGGCAGAAATACCTGCTGTGGCACAATTCACTATGTCACAGCATTATATAAATAATTATTATAGAACAACAAAATAACAACTAATCATGAGCGGCCTTTTTGGAGTCATCACCTGCAAACCCTGCGCCACCGACCTTTTCTACGGCACCGATTATCACTCACACCTCGGCACCCGTCGCGCGGGCCTAAGCACCATGGACAACGGCGTTATCCATCGCAACATCCACAACATCGAGAACACACAGTTCAAGACTAAATTTGCCGATGACATCAACGAGATGTTAGGCGACCGCGGCATCGGCGTCATTAGCGACTCCGACCCCCAGCCCATCGTCTGCAACTCCCACTTGGGCCGTTTTGCCGTCTGCACCGTCTCCCGAATCAACAACATCGCACAGCTTGAAAAGAAATGCATGGACAAGCACCAGCAGTTCACCGAGCTCAGCATGGGCAGCACCAACCCCACCGAACTGGTGGCCCTCTTGGTCACGCAAGGCAAGGACTTTGCCGATGGCATTGCCAATGTGTTTGAGAGCGTGCGCGGCAGCGTCACCTTCCTCATCATGACCGACAGAGGCATCATCGCCGCCCGCGACCGCTACGGACGCACCCCCCTGGCCATCGGCCGCCGCGACCAAGACTACGCCGTCGCCAGCGAAAGCCACAGCTATGTCAACCTGGGGTTCCAAACCGAATACTTCCTCAAGCCCGGCGAGGCCGTCCTCATTAACCAAGAGGGCATCCGCCAGCTGGTGGCCCCACGCGACCAGAAGATGCAAATCTGCTCCTTCCTCTGGATATACTACGGCTATCCCTGCGTGGAATACGAAGACATCAACGTCGAAGAAGTCCGTTTCCGACTGGGCGAAGCCATGGGCCGTCGCGATGACATCAAGGCCGACTACGTCTCCGGCATTCCCGACTCCGGTGTGGGCATGGCCCTCGGCTATGCTGCCGGCAGTGGCATCCCCTACAAGCGCGGCATCCTCAAATATACCCCCACCTGGGCACGCAGCTTCATGCCCACCAACCAAGAAGCCCGCAGCCTTGTGGCCAGGATGAAACTGATACCCTCTCGCAAAGTCCTCCAAAACAAAGAGGTGGTCTTCTGCGATGACAGCATCGTCCGCGGCACCCAACTGCGCGACCAAGTCCATATGCTTCGCAACAACGGGGTCAAGCACATACACGTGCGCATCAGCTGCCCCCCGCTCGTCCACGGCTGCCAGTGGCTCAACTTCTCAGCCTCCAAGACCGACAAAGAACTCATCACCCTCCGCGTCATCGAAGAACTGGAAGGCGGCCAGATACGCAACCTCGAAGCCTATCAGGACGACACCACTCCACAGTATGCCCAGATGGTTGAAACCATCCGCCGCACCATAGGTGTTGACACCCTCAAATTCAACACCCTACAAACCATTTGCGACTCTATCGGCCTGCCCAAATGCCAACTGTGCACCCACTGTTTCGATGGCAGTTCCTATGGCGAATAACATTCAGTGAATAGTGAAAGAGATAATCATTAGACAATGCATTCGTCGAATCACTCATCGCCCAAAAGAATACAGCATTATCATAAACACATGAAGACCCTCAAACAACTGCTCCTACTCACCGCCTGCCTGCTGGCGGCCAACGCTTACGGCCAAAGTCCCATTCCCATCTCGGTCAAGGATCTGGCCCCAAACTTCGGCATACGGCCCATCTTCCTCGACGACACCGTCCACCTCTCGCGCTATCTGGACAGCCTCGGCGGCACCGGCAGTGCCATGACCGATACCTGCGTCACCCTCAACGCCAAACTCATGGCCATGGCCAACGTCATGCTCTACGACTACCGCCACACCAACGACACCGTCTGGATTGATGCCACCCACTACATCGAAGACTACTCTTCCTACACCCAGCGCATCAACACCCTCTCTCAATACGTCCTCGACCGCGCCCATCGCTTTATAGACCAGGAGCACCGGCGGCAGGACTACCTGCAGCAAAGTGCCATAGGCCTCTGCAAAGACACCATCGACCGCCAGCACCGCACCATCGTCAACAGCTGCGAAGGCATCGGTGTCAGCAACAAAGAACGCAAAAAAGAGCTCAGCTACATCTACTACGCCTACCTCTCCGTCTACAACCGCTACGACTTCTCGATGAAACACAGCGACAGCAACTACTTAGCCAGCCTTGGCCAGTTCTCCCATTTCCAAAAGCACCTTATAGACAATCTCCTCAGCAACAGCAACTACACCGCTCGCATCAACAACTTCGTCAACACCCTTAAAATGCGTTGTGAAAACGGTCACACCGACGTCCTCCGTTCCTATCAGCGCACCTTCCGCCAGCCCACGCCCATCATCAACTTCTCCTCCATTAAGGAATACTACGACTACATCAACTCCCTCGAAACCATCATGGAAGTCCAAAACAGCTACCTGGCTGTGGTGGACCTGCGCGAAAAAATCAACGCCACCAGCAAACGCATCCACAACCTCTACTACCCCCGCTCCCACGAAGTGGCCAAAACCTATCAAGAAGTGGCCGCCTCCATCAACATGGTACCCTCCTTCAACACCATTGCCGATGCCGAAGCCTTCATCCAAGACCTCCAGGAATTCACCAAAGTGCAGGACTGCTACCTCCAAGACTACACCCGCCTTGCCCAAATACAAGAACATGGCGACCTCATAGTCAAACGCTGTGGCATGCGCTACAACGACATAGCCAAAGCCTATAAACAAACCAGCAGCATCAACTCCATGGCCCCCAAGTACAAGAGCCTCGACGATGCCGCCCGTTTCGGCTTGGAGATGGAAAGGTTTGAACGGCTCCAGCGCCAGTACGACACCATCATCAACCTCCGGCAGCAAATAGACAACCTCAAAGACACCATCAGCCACGGCTGGATGTCGCACCTGATTGCCTACAACGCCTACCAAGCCATCCGCAAGCAATTCGTCCTCACCCCCACCTTCATCGATGCCGCTGGCGGAAGCGAATTCATCGTACACCTCACCGACTGCCGCGACATGCAGCTCTCCTGCATCAATGCCATCCAACTGGCCGACCAAAGCAAAGCCCTCGACGACAAAATCTCCTCCAAAATACAGCCCTACCGCAACCTTCGCAAAGCCTACAACACTCTCCAAAACGAGTATCTCACCATCCGCACCGTCAACCACATCTCCGAACTCATTCTCTACCTTCAGCAACTCGACGCCTTCCTCACCGTGCAGGAAGCCGTCTGGGACAAACTCCAAAACGACCCCGAAACCACCGACCAGAAACTCAAAAGCATCAAAGACATACAGCAAATAGAACTAACACTTGGATTATGAAAGTAGCATTAATTCTCTCAGGCTGCGGCAACCGCGACGGCAGCGAATTGCAGGAAACCCTTTCCCTCATGCTGGCACTCGACCGCCGAGGCTGGCACTACCAGTGCTTTGCCCCCAAAGGCACCTTTCGAGTGGTGAGCCATGTCGACGGCAGCGAGACAGGCCAACGCGACATCTTTGAGGAAGCCGCCCGCATCGCCCGCGGCAACATCCTCCCCCTGGAGCAGTTCAGTCAGGCCGACTACGACGTCCTAGCCCTGCCCGGCGGCATGGGCGCCGCCCGCAACCTCTCCACCTTCGCCTTCGACGGTGCCGCCATGACCGTCCGCCCCGACGTGGAGCGCGCCATCCTCGACACCTACCATGCCCACAAACCCATCATGGCCATGTGCATCGCCCCCATGGTGCTGGCCAAAGTGCTGGGACCCTTTGGCGTAACCCTCACCCTTGGACAGCCCTGTGCCGCCTCTCAGGCCGCCGAACAGCTGGGGGCCAAACATCACTGCTGCCAACCCACAGAGTACTGCGCCGACCGCCAGCACCGAGTCTACACCACCCCCGCCTACATGGTTGGCACCCGCATCAGCGAGATATTTGCCGGAGCCGAGAACATGGTGGCCGCGCTTGAGGCCGACCTCAAACAGTAATAAGGACGGGCGCGATTTGGAGAGTCGCGCACCTTGCCACCTTTCGAACGCCGCACAAACGGTTTTCAAGGTGTTGTCACCATTGGCCGCGACACCTTTCAAAAACTGTTTGTGCGGTATTGTTTTACCCCGGCGCCTTCTCCTCGCCAACACTTACCCAACGCAACAGATTCGGTCTCCAATCGCTACATCGTCGCTTCATAAGCGTGTGGGCAGCGACTCAGAAACGTCGGCATAACGGTCAGGAAAACAATTAAAGCTGAAAGCAAGATATTTACACGAGGTGGCGAAATATCCAGGCACTCATTTTTACATTGACAATCAGCGAGAGGCAAATGGTTGTCAGCCTTGCTCTGGATAAGGCGTTAGACTGACGTGCCCTAACGAGGGCAGAAGCCAATTGTGAGGGAAGAAAAAGAGTAGAAAAAACCTTCGCCTGCAACTGGGCGAAGGTTATGTGACGGAAGGGATAAAAAAATGAAAATCAGAATTGGAACGAGAGGGGGACGAGGACGGCATCGGGAGGATAGAGCTCGGGATGATCTTTGCAGAGGCGCACCCGGACGGCATGGGCCAGGAAGGCACACCCGGTGCCTATGGCCGCACCCGCCAACACATCGGTGGGAAAATGCGCCCCGACATACATGCGGCTGAAAGCCACTGCCCCCGCCCACAGATAGGCCGGAGCAATCACATACCACCGTGGATACATGAGCGAGAGCGAAGTGGCCGCCACAAATGCCGAAGAGGTGTGGCCCGAGGGGAAGGAAGTGGAGCGGACGGGTTGGAGGCAAACCAGGTCGCCCTCATAGGCCACCCATGGCCGCGGCCGCCCGACCAAGGCCTTCATGCCCATGGTCACCCCCATGCAAAGCATGTAGGCACCCACCGACTCCATGGCATCGGCATAGAGCTGGTTGCGCACAAGTGGGTCGTTCTGGGTGGCGGCTCCGCCAAGGGCGAAACCAGCAGGGAACAATGGAGCCAGCACAAAGGTATTGCTCACCATGACCCAGTGGCGGTCCCAACCCGGGGTGCGGCTGTCCTGAAGGCTTTTGAGCACACGGTAGTCAAAAGTGGTGGCAGAGTCGGTCGGAGCCACGGTGTCGGCATTGGCCGCCACGACGGGAGAGGCATAGGGCGACTGCCCTTGCACCGAGAAAGAGGTCAGCAGCAGTGCTAGCAGCAGAATGGGGTACTTCAGTAGGTGGGTGGTTGGGTTCATGGTCTTAGAATTTGTGTGATTCCACTTCGGCACGAATCCACGATTTGGTCATGTCGAAGATTTGGTCGATGGGACGGGCCAGTTTTTCCACCAGTAGGTGGGTGTTGTCCTGATGTTCGATGTGCTCCAGCGCTTCGGCAATGGTGCCCCAGTCGTGGTGGGCATAGAGGAGCGGAATGAAGTTGTAGATATCAAAGTTTTGGATGACCATGTTGTCGATGCCCTCGGTCTCAATGCGGCTGTGGGCACGGGCCAGACGCATCTCGCCCACCTCTTCCAGCACGTGAAGGTACTTTTCGTAGAGCACATATTCGTTGAGCAGGAAGGCGACTATCTGTTCGTCCAGTTTCTCCCACACTGCCGTGGACATAGGCTTGGCGACAAAACGGCCCAACATGAAGGAGCCGGCCTTGATGCCAGAGATACCGTTCTCAATGCATATCTTGGACACCTTCTGGAAGAAATGGACCTTGCGGCTGTTGCTGAGGAGGTTGAACACACGCGACTGGTCTTGGTGGGATCCCATCTTGCTCTCAAGCACTTGGCGCACATATTGGTCAGAGTTGTCGCGATACCAGTTGTTCACAATGCCCATGGCCGCCTCGGGTTTGTCCTGCAGCTCCAGCCGGATGAGGCGTGCCAATTGGTTGACGTCGTTGATGACCGAGGCCTGTTCGCTGGTGACAATCTCCTCGTAGGTTTCGTAGGCACTGCGCATATCGTTGAAGAAGCCGACCTCTTCGGGGCTGAGGTCGACCCGCTCACCACGGAGGAACTTGGTGAAGCGGGCTGGCTTGAAGTCGGCCACGCCTTTGTAGATGGTCTGCTGCCGACTGGAGATGGTGATGTGGTCCATTTCGTGCAGCTCCAACCCCTCTTGGTTGACCAGTTTGAAGGTATCCCCCTCTTTCACAAATCGGATGCCGTAGTTCTGCAGATTCATAAAAGCTGGGATGCCGTAGCCACGGCAGGCGGTGACCACATGGATGGCGGCGGGGGTCATGCAGAGAATGGCATGCACCTCGCCCAGGACGATGGTGTCTTCGGGTATGAAGCGCATTTGGCAGAGGCAGACCTGCTGGCCTCTGGCCGAGATTTCGCGGGCCTTGCCGGGACTGAAACAGAGCACGGTGGTGATGGCGGTGCGGGGCAGGACACTCACCCCTTTGCCGAAAAACTGAAGTTTCTGGATGGAGCGGGGATCGATGGCGGCGGAGACTATCTGGCGCGTGTGGTAGGGCTTGATGATGTTCATCACATGGTGCTTGTCTATGCGACCTTCGTGCAAGAGGTCGATGGCAGAGATGAGCGCGGCGGGCCCGGTCATCTCAGACATGTTCAGCTGTAGGACCGAGAAGAGGCTGACTTTGCCTGGTCGGGTTTCGACGGCAAACTCAATGGTGACGGGCGATTTGTAGCGCTCCTCCAGTTTCACCAGCAGGGGGTGGAAGTGGTAGACAGCGGGATAGGCCTGTTTGATAGTGTCGCGATTGGTGTAGGCAGTGTCCTCGGAGGAGACGTCGCCAGTCATGATTTCCTCACCAAAAATGTTGCGGTAGCTCTCAATCTGGCTGCCCTTGCCGGTGCGGCTGTTGCGGCTGTAGAGTACGCCGGGGTAGGACTGGTCGTTGCCAATGGTCCACACCATGCGCTGAAGGATGAGGGAGGGCGAGGCCTGCTTGCCCTGCATGAAGGTGAGGATGAGGTCTTGGTTGTCGATATAGAATTTGCGGATGTGCAGAACCAGTTTCAATGCCTGATAGAAAGCATCGGTGAGCAGACGGTTGCCGTCCTCGCGGGCAGCGATGATTTGGTATTCTAGGCGAGCGATGATTTCTTGCTGAGCCTGAATGGAGAGCACGGGCTTGTCAGCCGCATGCTCTTGTTCGATACCCAGCATTTCGCAGAGCGTGTTGAGGGTGGAAAGGTAGACGCGGTTGGCCATGTCGCAGCCGTGTACCTCGCAGAGTTTTTGGTATATGTCCTTGGTCACGCCGATGTTAAGAAGGGTGGGCATAAGGCCGGGGATATACTGCGGCATGGCACAGCGGATGGCAAAGACGAGCGGGTTGGGTTCACCGTCGAGGTTGTTGCCAATCATAATTTTGAGATTGGCTATGGCGGCAGCCAGTTTCTCCTCCAGATGCTCGGGGTGTTTGAACGACTGCGAGGTCAGAATGACAAAGTCGGGCACGGGGTAGCAGTTCCTTGTGAGGTCGAGAAGCATCTTGCCTTTATAGCTGATTTCCTCGATGGTGAAATCCTTGGGCGAGAGAGGGGTGATGATTTCGTCGTCTTCGTAAAGGGGATGGGAGCGGACATAGTCGAGAATCTTTTTGTGGAAGTCCTGCCTGAGGGTGGCCAATTGGGCAATTTGGTCGGGGGTGGCAGAGCCATCCTTCTCGGCCAGAAGGAGCTTTAGCAGGCGTTCTTTCTGCTCGCTGTGGCTCCTGAGCAGGAGGAACATATCGTACCAGCGGGGTGGGAACTCGTGCTGCTCGGTATCGCCATCCAGCGTATAGATGACGGTACCGGGCTTGTTGCCTTCGAGGACATTGTCGAGGTCGTCAACATTGCGGTTGAAGACTTCAGGGCCGCATTCGGCATAGCGCCTAATCATTTGATAGTTGGGGTAGCTAGCCCTAATCAGTATTTTCATGATGGTTTTGCTATTAATTGTTTCGGGTGGTTATTTGCTTAGGATTGAGTAATAGGGTGCAGGCGGAGTCGATGATGTTGTCGCGTCCCTGAAGGTGCACTTTTTCCCAGTCGAGACGCAGGGGTATGTCGGGCGGGACCCCGTTCTCGTAGTTGCCGCCGTCGAGGGCAAAGGTGCGGGTGACGGTGATGCGGTAACGCCACCCGTTGGGCAGCACGCCCATGGAAGGGAGACCCAGCCCGCCGCTGGTGGTGTCGCCCATGAGGGTGATATTGTCGTAGGCCTGGGTGCAGATGGCAAAGGAGCTGGCCGCGCTAAAGCAGCCGCGGTCTATCAGCACGATGACCGGCTTGGTGAAGATGTCGGTGTCGCCGTCGGCAACTAGCGGGGCATAGGTGGTTTGCAGGGGGGTGAAATCGTCAGGGCCTGGGCCCGACTTGATTTGGGTGGTATAGAGGGGCTGACCATGGGAGGGCATAAGGCTGAGGAAGCGGTGAATGTTCTGTATGTTGCCGCCTCCGTTGCCTCGAATGTCAAATATCATGCCCTGGGCATGAGGATAGCTCCGCAGCAGGTGGCGGAGCTGGCCGAGGCCGATAGCGTTGCTAAAGGAGCCATATCGAATATAGATGACACTGTCGCCGCAGAGCCCTGAGTGGGCCAAGCCGCCCGCCACGTGGTAATTGAGACCCATATAGTTGAGCACGACGGTGTTCACGTCTATGTCGCTTTGGGCATAGAAGTTGTATTGAATAGAGTCGGAACGGCTGACATCGTAGTTGCCGTAGAGGTTGACATGGCCGTCGTGGAGCGAGTTCAAGAGAGTGGCACAGACCGAGAAAAGGCTGTCGGCATCCATCGAGTCGCTGACTAGGGGATAGAGACTGTCATACATGGCGTTCCAATCCACCCCTTTCACGTCAAACATGGCATACTGCTGGTCGAATTTCTTCCAGAGGTAGCCGAATGTGTTAGTGGGAGTGGCGGAGATGTCGTCCACTATGAGCATTTTTTCACACGAGGTGAAAGACATGAGGGTACCGAGAATAAGGATGAACAGGGTGACTATCTTTTGCATATTCTTTCTATATTTTGAAGTCTAACTGGAACAGCAGGGCATGGCCGGCCTGCTCGAAACGGAAGGGTGCTGCGGGAGTCTCCGTTGCGCGTGAGGTCATATAATGCCACGCATAGGAGAGGCCCAAACGGTTGCCGTTATTGAGCATGAGGGCAATTCCTAAGTCGGTGGATATGGCGGTGAAAGCGGATAGGTAAAAGTGATACTGGTCAAGGAAGTTGGCTACCGGGTTGCTTATGTCGCGATCATAATTATCCATATAGGCAAACCCCGGCCTGAGCAAGAGCGACGCGGGCGTTAGGGCCATCTGACCATGCAGTCTCCAGCGGCCAAGTGTCATCTCGGCCCGACCGATGAGGTTCAGGTTTACAAAGTTGGCAAAACCCACACCGGCATTGCCCAACGAGGTGTTGTAGCGAATGTCGCCACAGTCGCCGACAGAGGAGCCTGCCCACAACTGCCATCTGCCCGAGTGGTGAAGCAGGTGCAATGCCTCAAAGTCTAGCGCAAGCTGACCCCCATAGGCGTGCATAGAACTCAGTCCCGCCCTATAGCCATAGCCGCCACCCTGGAGGCCGAGCGCGGCCTTGAAACGCCAGTGGGTACGTTCGACATTCACACTCAGTCCTGGGGTTAGTTCAAGTCCACGATAAGTTAGCGGTGAGGCCCCAAAATCGCGATAGAGGCCATAGCCGAAACCACCTTGCAAACCCAAATATACCCCCTGTGGACTATCCTGTTGGGCATACACTTCGTGGGCATATGGAAGCAGCAAAAAAAGCACTATCAAGATACGGTTCATATTTTTTTTTGTCAAAATATTGTCTATTCAAAAAAAAAGATTTATTTTTGCATTTTGATTACAAAAGTACGAACTTTTTTTTAAATAGATAAAAATAAATACATAAATACAATGAAGACAATCAAAAAGAGTTCTTTTTTTAAGGTAGTTGTGCTTACCTTTTTGACTACAGGATGCCTCGTTTCATGTAACCAAAACGAGCAATCCGGCACTTCTGTTCACGAAATGCAGGTCACTTTGGATTCCATCATGCAGGATTATCACACCATGCAGGACAATTGCGACAATTATGCCAAACAGCTTTCCGAGCGCGACAGCGCCATCGAGGCTCAGGCCGCCGAAATCCAAAACCTCATCAACCAATTGAACGGAAAGGGCAGTGCCACCACTACCACCCGCACCGTTACCAAGACCAACAAGGCACAAGTGAGAAAACTTCAGTCCCAGCTGAACTCCAAGAAGGCTGAAATAGAGCTTTTGAAGAGCCGTCTGGAACAGATGAGCACCGAACTGAACGACCTCAAGGCTGTGGAAGGCTATGCCGACCGCGAGACCATAGCCCGTCTGCAGAGACTGGTTCGTGAGCAGGATGTTCGCATTGTGGCTCTCTCCAACGACAAGGTTCGCCTGACCAATACCAATGACTCACTCACCGCCCATGTGGCTTATCTGCTTGGCCAGCGTTCTGTGGAAAGTCAGAATGTTCCTTCCTCCACCGACTATGCAGCTCAAATTGCACTGCTTCAGAACCAGGTCAGCAGCCAGCAGGCCGAAATCACTCGTCTGCAAGAAGAGGTTGCCAAGCAGACCGCCCTCGTGGCTGAAGCCAACACCGCCGCCGCCAACGCTAAGGCCGAGGCCGCCAAGACCGCTGCCGAGTCTAAGTCTAACGTAGCCAAGACCAAGGGCAACATCAATAAGAAACTTGCCGAACTGCAAGCCCTGTGTGACGAATACTACGAAGAGCTGCAGCGTCTCCGTGCCGAGAATGTGGTGCTCCGCAACGAGAACGACAGCCTCCGCAACGAAGTGGTGGCCTACAAGAGAAATGCCGAAAACACCGCAGTGGAGAATGCCAAGATGGCCGCCAAAGTCAGCCGCGCTTCTATCCTTACTGCCGACGAAATCACCGTCACTCCTCTCAAGCGCCTCTCCAACGGCTCCGGCCGTCCCACCAGCCGCGCTACTGCCACCAGTGCATTCCGTGTTTCTGGCACCATCCTGGCCAACAACGTAATCGAGCCTGGCACCATCACCATCTACGCCGTCATCACCTCGCCCTCCAACAACGTGCTCCACAATGGCACCATGGAACAACGTTTTGATGCCGACGGAGTACGCACCGCCTACACCACCGTGCAGTCATACGAGTTCACCGGTGACGAGCGTTCGTTTGAGATGAATTGGAGTAAAGATGAAGACACTGAACTTGAGTCTGGCATTTATCGCGTAAGCCTGTATGCCAACAGCAGCCTGATTGGCTTCACCGAATTCAAGTTGAAGTAAATCAAATGTCTAACCAGACAAAATACAACTCTTTTCGCCAGACATACCCCAAGTTTGTCTACGAAAGTTATCAATACGATGTGCAGCCCGACGGACTGCACATCGTTTTTACTTTCCGCATAGGTAACGACATTGTCTTTACCCCCTCGGCCACCATCCCAACACGCCCCTTCCTACACTTTGACCAACCGCGCGCAACGATGGATTCGTTGGTGTTCCACATGGGTCTGATAGAGCTTATCAGCTATTGGAAATGTTTATGCCCGCCTGTTGTGGAAATACAATGCGGAAGTCTCAATGCTGCCCAGATTTCTTTTTGGAAGAAACTCTATTTCAATGGGCTCGGGGAGTTTTTCTATGTCAATGGCATCGCCGCTACCCAAGAGGACTTTCTTGACATTGTCACGCTCCCAAGCAATCAGAACCCGCTGCGCCTCTCTCCGATTGAACATTCCGACAACTATCTCATTCCCATTGGGGGTGGCAAGGATTCCGTAGTCACCCTGGAACTATTGCAAGCCCCCGCCTACCGTCCTATTCCTTTAATCATGAACCCTCGCGGGGCCACTGTCGGTTGCATTGAAGCCGCTGGATATTCGCTTGATGAAGCCCTCGTCATCCACCGCACCATTCATCCCCGCCTGTTGGAGCTCAACGCCCAAGGATGCCTGAATGGGCACACGCCCTTCAGTGCCATGTTGGCGTTCTATACCCTGTTGGCAGCCCAGCTCAGCGGCATTCCCAACATAGCCCTCTCTAACGAGAGCAGTGCCAACGAGAGTACCGTAGTGGGCACCGATGTCAACCACCAGTACTCGAAAAGTCTTGAATTTGAAAACGACTTTCGCCACTATGTGGCACAATATATTTCCCCATCATTCAACTATTTCAGCTTTCTCCGTCCCCTCTCTGAGCTACAGATTGCCATGCTCTTCAGTCGTTACGAGAAATATTATGATGTCTTCCGTAGCTGCAATGTGGGCAGTAAGCAAGACGTATGGTGCGGACACTGTGCCAAATGCCTTTTCGCCTACATCATCCTCTCTCCTTTCATTCCCCCAAGTCGCCTAAATGCCATTTTTGGCAAATGTATGCTGGACGACCCCGAAATGAAGCCCTATTTCGACCAACTAATTGGCCACGCTGAAACCAAGCCATTTGAGTGTGTGGGCACCATCAGCGAAGTCAACAGCGCCCTCAGCATGACCCTTAGCCGCTGGTACCCTCAAGAACGGCCCAGCCTTCTTGCCAACTACCAACCCGAGGTCCCTACCACTCCCCTAGCCTCCCTCTTCGCCGACCACAATGTCAGCCCCGAACTTCTCAATCGTCTCTCGCAGGCCATTGCAAATGCCATCAATAACCAATAGAAATAAGAAGTACCCATTATGTTCAGGCAAAACCAACTCACATCACTGTTGACCGACCGCCACATACTAATTGCCGGTTTTGGCCGTGAAGGCAAAAGCACACATGCCTTGATGAAGAAGCTGGTGCCTGAGAACCAGCCTGATATTGCCACGGACGATGATGGTCTATTCAGCCTCCTCAAGCAAGCCGCAAGCCAAGGCAAGCCCTATGACCTCATCATCAAATCGCCCGGCATTCCCACAATGAAACTAGAAGGCCGTTGCGACCTCAACACCATTACCTCGCAGACCGACCTTTTCCTTCAGGTCTATCACGACCTCACCGTTGCCGTCACGGGTACCAAAGGCAAAAGCACGACCACCACACTGATTCATCACATACTCAGCCAGGCTTTTGCTGCTGAGCGAAATGTCATCCTGGCGGGCAATATGGGCATACCCCTCTTTGACATCCTCGATCAGATCGACGAACAATCTATCGTCGTGGCAGAGTTCTCCTGCCACCAACTGGAGAACATCCACCGCGCCCCCCATATCGGAGTCATCCTCAACCTCTTCCAAGAGCATCTTGACCACTACCACGACTACCACGACTACCAGATGGCCAAAATGCAGATGATGCTCCGCCAGCAAGAAGAAGACCACTGCTTCTATTGCACCGCTAGCCCTGACCTTGTGGACCGCGTGGCGGAAATTCGTCCAAGTGTTCATTCACACCTTCACCCCTACGACATTTCACCCGATGTACAACAATACCCTTCGGAACTCAAAGGGACGCATAATCTGAGCAATGCCTCTGTCGCTCAACAGGTGACGGCTCTTTTCGGAGTCACCCCACAACAATTTGGTAAGGCCCTTGCCACTTTCCACGGCCTTCCCCATCGGCTAGAGCTAGTGGGTACATTTGGAGGCATCACCTTTTATAACGACTCCATATCCACCATTCCCGAAGCCGCCATTGCTGCTGTCGAGGCCCTCCAACAGGTGGACACCCTCATCCTTGGCGGTTTCGACCGAGGCATCGACTACACCTCCCTTGCCGACTATATGGCCAACCCCGAACGTGCTGGAAGCCAAATCTCCAATCTTGTCTTTGTAGGCCTTGCCGGAGCGCGGATGCTTCAGGAGTGGACCGACCGACCCGACCAGCCTATCCAAGGGCGGCGCACCCTTGTCGAAGACGACTACGACACCATTGTTCGCTGGTGTTATCAACACACCCAGCCCGGCCGCATATGTCTGCTTTCACCCGCTGCTGCAAGCTACGATGCCTTCCGCAACTTTGAGCACCGCGGCACCACCTTCAAAGAACTGGTCATGCACCATAGTCCTAACGACAACAACAAACAACAATAACCATCCCCCCTGCTCCATGAAACCCATAGACTCCATACGACACGACCTACACAACCATCCCGGCATATCGGGCGACGAATGGTACGCCCACAACCTCATCTCCACCCAACTTCAGGAGTTCCACCCCGATAAGATTCATACCAATGTGGGCGGATTCGGGGTTATAGCCGTCTGGGGCACAAATTGTTCCCTCCCCACCATTGCCATACGGGGCGACATCGACGCCCTCCCCATAGGTCACCGTTGCGGCCACGACGGTCACACCGCCATACTCTTGCGTCTTGCGCAGCTCATAGCTGAACAGGGGCCACGAGCCGACCGTAACTACATCCTCATCTTCCAACCAGAAGAAGAGACCGGCACCGGTTCACAAAAAATACTCGACTCCGGCATACTCCAGCAATACAACATCCGGGCCATCTATGGCCTGCACAACCTACCCGGATTCCCCCTTGGCACGGTGGTGCTCAACCGGCACACCTTTGCTGCCGCCTCCACAGGCGTAATCTACCGCCTAACGGGGCGTGCCACCCATGCCTCCACCCCCGAGAAAGGGCTCAACCCGGGCCTTGCCGTGGCCGAAATCATCCAACAGCTTACTCATCTCAACAGCCAGCCCAATGCCCTTGGCGAAGATTTCTACCAAACCACGCTTATCTGTGTGCAACTGGGCGAAGAGGCCTTTGGCACCGCTGCGGGCGATGCCGAAGTGATGTTTACCCTCCGTGCCTATACCAACGATGCCATGGAGCACCTGCTGAACAACGCCAACACCCTGGTGGGCGAGATAGCCTCGCGCCATCATCTGGCCCTCTCCCACACCCTGCGCGAGCCTTTCCGCGCCACCGAGAACAATCCTGCTCACGTTGAGCACATTGAGGAACACTGCGGCTGCCGTTCACATTATATCCTCACCCCCTTCCGCTGGTCCGAAGACTTTGCCAACTATCTCCTTTATTTCCCCGGTGCCATGTTTGGCATCGGCAGCGGAGAACACCACGTTGAGTTGCACCACCCCGACTACGACTTTCCCGACAGCCTCATACAGCCTGCCGCACAAGTCTTCCTGCACCTGCTCAACGCCCCCATCCTCTGAATCGAAAACAAATAATAATAAGAAATAATATAAAATCATCATCATGAAGAAAATTCTACTCTCATTAGCACTGCTGACCTTCGTCTTCACCGCTGTGGGACAAGAGCTCAGCCAACCCGAGTTCGACGGGCAAAGCTGCACAAGTATTATGGTAGGTAAATACGCCTCCAAAGACGGCAGCGTCATCACCTCCCACACCTGCGACGGCCGCTACCGCACTTGGATGTACATGGAGCCAGCCGAGGACCATGCCCCCGGCGACGTCCACCTGGTTTACAAAGGAACCCTGCACACCACCTTCCGTGGCGACACCACCGGTGTGCGTCTGGCCGGTGCCATTCCCGAAGTGGCCCACACCTATGCCTACCTCAACACCGCCTATCCCTGCCTCAACGAGCACCAGCTGGCCATCGGTGAGAGCACTTTCAGCGGCCCCGACACCCTCATCAACCCTGCCGGCATGTTCCTCATCGAAGAACTTGAGCGTGTGGCCCTTCAGCGTTGCACCACGGCCCGTGATGCCATCCGCCTCATTGGCGACCTCATCAAGGTCTACGGCTACGGCGACGGTGGTGAGTGCATCACCATTGCCGACCCCAAAGAGGTGTGGCAGATGGAGATTCTGGGCGAAGGAAAGAACATCATTGGCGGCGTATGGGCTGCCCAGCGCATACCCGACGACCATGTGGGCGTCTCCTGCAACATACCCCGCATTGGCCGACTCCAGCGAGGCAACACAGAGTACTTCATGTGTTCCGACAATATTGAAGCCGTCGCCCGACGCAACGGTCTGTGGGATGGCCAAGGGGAATTCATCTTCTGGAAGGCCTTCAACAGCAGCTATGCCAACGGCAAGAACTTCCGCGAGCGTGAATACTTCATCCTCAGCCACCTGGCCCCGTCGCTCAACCTCAGCATGGACACCACCGAGCTGCCCTTCTCCGTCCGTCCCGACAAGAACGTTGACGTGCGCGAAGTCATAAACCTCTTCCGCTCCACCTACGAAGGTACCGACATGGACATGTGCAAAAACGTAAAAATGACCATGACCCACAAAGACAACAAAGGCAACACCCACACAGACACCATCATCAGCCCCATCGCCAACCCCTGGCTCAGTTCCTCCATGCAGCGCACCCTCAACACCATAGCCCCCGGCACCATTGACTTCCGCCGCACGGTTAGCGTGGCCTGGTGTTCCTACTCCTTCGTTGCGCAATGCCGCGACTGGATGCCCGACTGCGTAGGAGGCGTGGTTTGGATGTCCGTCGACAATCCCGCCCAAAGCCCCCGTGTGCCCATTTTCTGCGGCACC
Source organism: Bacteroidales bacterium UBA3816 (assembly GCA_002368955.1). Lineage (GTDB taxonomy): Bacteria > Bacteroidota > Bacteroidia > Bacteroidales > P3 > Colimorpha. The sequence goes on along the minus strand of DFDY01000064.1, from coordinate 13,794 downwards.
TCTGAACTACCTCAACCCTTCAGCATTTGTGGACAGAAAGAATATAACCCCGACGCCATCCTGTGGAAATATCGCCGCACTAACAAACTGGCCACCATTGCTTGGCAGCGCACCAAAGACGGCATGAATAAAGAGCTCAAGATCCTTGAAGAAGCCGCTTTCAACGGCCTTGAAGCCCTCCAGCGCGAAGTCACTCGCTATGACAGACTCAACCGCATCAACGACGTCCATGCCACCCTCAACAACTTCACCCGCCAGCAGTATGAGAACACCTCCTACGCTTGGTCTCAGCTCGAAGCAAAATACTGGCACACCTTTGGTACGGGCTTCTAAAACACTGACAAACACCGTTATACCCCATAAAATAAAAGATCCTGTCACTACCGACAGGGCCTTTTATTATGCCCCCTTAACACAGGCTGCCCTCAAGCATTTGGGTTCCACAGCAGCTCTAAAGAACGAACGTCAAAAGTCCATCAGCCCTATACCTTCGCTAGATGAATGGGGCTGTAACGAAACGGTAAACATAGAGAATTGGTTGGTTAGCGATGATGAGGCAGAGTTGGTACAGAACCATTACTGAGTCGGCACCGTCTAGAGGCATAGGGCACAAAAAAGGCCCCAACATGGAAATGCGGGGCCCAAATGCTTAAAGTATGTCTTATTTGCCAAATCCTATTGAGGGCAGACTAATGCCAGGGGCGCTGCCGCCATTGTTGCCATTGTTGTTGGAACCGTTGTTGTTGGTATTGGTGTTGGTCGTAGCAGGGGTGGGCTTCATGATGGTGATGTAGTTGGGAGTTTTAATCACCTGAGTGCCAACACCCAGAGAGGGGCGGATGCGAAGACCGAGTTGTGAGGATTTGCCTTCGTTGGTGAAACTGCTGGCAAAGGTCTTCAGCGAGTTGATGCCGTCGCTACTGAAAAGACGGTAAAGGTCGGTGCTCACGCCCAGAGGGACAGTGGTGGTCTGCTGTGCGGCGATGTTGTAGTTTTTATCGGTCATGCCGGTGGCAAACTCAGTGGTGGCAACGTCCAAAGCCCAGTCCATGGTGGTGAGCAGGGCGTTGGTGGTGGTGGGATTCTTGACGTTGATGTTCACGTCGAGGCCCAAGGGGACGCTCTTGCTGGTAATGGCGCTCACCAGTTTCACCACGTCGGTGGCATTGATGTTGCCGTTGGTGACGTTCTTTACGTTCACCCCGGCCACGGTCACGTTGGAGACGTTTTTCAAAGTGTACTCGCAATTGAGCAAGTTGGCAATACTGGACAGGTTATTGGCCAGATTGTCCAAAAAAGTGCATGAGCTAAATAATAAGCTACATGCCACAGTAACAGCGACTAATGATTTCTTCATAAACAATATTTTTTAAAGTTTCACACCTGCAAAAATACAAATTAATTTCAAATAACCAACAAAAACCCTCATACCATCCGCACATCATTATTGTCGCCACTGGGCGGCCCCAAAGCAAAAACTATTTGCATATTTGAAAAATTATTAGTATTTTTGTTGACTAAAGCACATTGCGTGCCAATAAAATAAGTATATAATAATGAATATTTTATAAAGATGGAAGAAAACACATCTCGTAATTTTTTGGAAGAAATCATCGAACAGGGGCTCGCCGAGGGCACCTACAAATCCATTTTGACGCGCTTCCCGCCCGAGCCTAACGGCTATCTCCACATCGGTCATGCCAAGTCTATATGCCTCAATTTTGGCCTCGCCAAGAAGTATGGCGGAAAGACCAACCTCCGTTTCGACGACA
>DFDY01000064.1:0-11983 GCA_002368955.1 Bacteroidales bacterium UBA3816 | reverse complement strand
GTTTCGACGACACCAACCCCGTGAAAGAGGACACCGAATATGTCGATTCCATCCAGCAGGACATCCGTTGGCTGGGTTTCGAGTGGGCCAATGTATTTTATGCCAGCGATTATTTCGACCAGCTCTATCTTTGGGCCGTCGAGCTCATCAAGAAAGGACTTGCCTACGTCGACGACCAGACTCAGGAGGAAATCCGCCTGGGCCGCGGCACCGTCACCGAGCCCGGCAAGAATAGCCCCTACCGCGACCGCACCGTCGAGGAAAACCTAGACCTCTTCGAGCGCATGAAGGCCGGCGAGTTTCCTGACGGCAGCAAGGTGCTGCGTGCCAAGATTGACATGGCGCACCCCAACATGCAGTTCCGCGACCCCATCATGTATCGCATCCTCCACGCCGAACACCACCGCACAGGCAACAAATGGTGCATTTACCCCATGTATGACTATGCCCACGGCCAGAGCGATTCCATCGAACACATCACCCATTCCATCTGCACCCTAGAGTTCGACATCCACCGCCCGCTCTACGACTGGTTCATCCAGCAGTTGGGCATCTTCCCCAGCCACCAGTATGAATTTGCCCGCCTCAACATCAACTACACGGTCATGAGCAAGCGCAAACTGCTGCAACTGGTCAAGGAGCACTATGTCAGCGGCTGGGACGACCCCCGTATGCCCACCATCTGCGGTTTCCGCCGTCGCGGCTACACGCCCGAGAGCATACGCAATTTCTGCGAGGACATCGGAGTGGCCAAACGCGACAACATCATCGACTATGTGCGCCTCGAAAACAGCCTGCGCGACCACCTCAACAAAGTGGCCCCACGCCGCATGGCCGTGCTCAACCCCGTCAAGGTGGTCATCGACAACTATCCCGAAGGGCAGGTGGAATATTTGGAAGCCATCAACAATCCCGAGAACCCCGCCGACGGCATCCGTCAGGTGCCTTTCAGCCGCGAGCTGTACATAGAGCGCGAAGACTTCATGGAGGAAGCCCCCAAGAAATATTTCCGTCTCACCCTGGGCCGCGAGGTGCGCCTGCGCTATGCCTATTTTGTCACCGCCCAAAGCATTGAGAAAGACGCCGACGGCAACATCACCTGCATCCACTGCACCTACGACCCCGCCACCCGTGGCGGTGACGCGCCCGACGGCCGCAAGGTGAAGGGCACCCTCCACTGGGTCAGTGCCGCCCACGCCATCGATGCCGAGGTGCGCATGTTCGACCGCCTCTTTGCCACCGAGGCCCCCGATGAGGCCCCCGAGGGAAAAACATTCCTTGACAACCTCAACCCCGACAGCCTGAAAGTGTTGCAGCACTGCAAGCTTGAGCCCGCACTGGCCGACGCCCACATGGTAGTCAATGAGAAAGGCATCGAGGAGCCGATGCGCTTCCAGTTTGAACGCATGGGTTATTTCTGCACCGACCGCGACTCCACCCCCGGCCACCCCGTCTTCAACCGCACGTGCAGCCTCAAAGACACTTGGGCAAAACTGGCCGAACAGAAATAGCATTACGACAAAACAGCGTCAACATCTAATCCCCAACGACAAAAACAAAACAACAAATGAAAATCTCATATAAATGGCTCCGTGAGTATGTCGACACCGACCTCACACCCCATGAACTCGACGACCTCCTCACCTTCTCGGGTCTCGAAATCGAAGACGTAGAAAAAGTAGAAAGCATCAAAGGCGGCCTGGAGCACGTGGTCATAGCCCAAGTGCTCACCTGCGAACCCCACCCCAACAGCGACCACCTGCACGTCACCACCGTTGACGTAGGAGCCGAAAGCCCCCTACACATTGTCTGCGGAGCCCCCAACGTGGCCGCCGGACAGAAAGTGGTCTGCGCCCAGATAGGCACCAAGATATACACCTCCGACACCGAGTTTTACGAAATCAAGAAAGGCAAACTGCGCGGCGAAGTGTCCGAAGGCATGCTTTGTGCCGCCGATGAGTTGCAGCTGGGTTCCGACCACGACGGCATCATGGTGCTCCCCGACGATGCGCCTGTAGGAATGCCCGCCAAGGAATATTTCCACCTCGAAGAGGACCACACCCTCGAAGTGGCCATCACGGCCAACCGCTCCGACGCCACCTCTCATATCGGCGTGGCACGCGATGTCGTCGCCGTTCTCAACACCCGCCAAGGAGCCGACAAAAAGATACTTTGGCCCGCCGTAGCCGACCTCTCGCAGGCCGCCGACACCACCGACCGCCCTATCCGCGTCACCGTCGAAGAGCCTGAACTCTGCCCCCGCTATACCGGCATCACCCTCGAAAACGTCCATGTGACCGACTCGCCCGACTGGCTTCAGAACAAACTCCGCACCGTCGGCATCCGTCCCATCAACAATGTGGTCGATGTCACCAACTTTGTGCTAATGGAAGTGGGACAACCCATGCACGCCTTCGATGCCGACCAAATTGCGGGCAACCACGTAGTGGTGCGCACCCTTGCGCAGGACACCCCCTTCACCACCCTCGACGGCATTGAGCGCAAACTCGACCGCCGCGACCTCATGATTTGCAACGAACAAGAGGGCATGTGCATCGCCGGAGTCTTTGGCGGCCTCAAAAGCGGTGTCACCACGGCCACCACACGAGTTTTCCTTGAGAGCGCCTACTTCAACCCCATGTCCATCCGCAAAACCTCAAAACGCCACGGACTAAAGACCGATGCCTCCTTCCGCTACGAGCGCGGCTGCGACCCCAACATCACCCTCTGGGCCCTCCAACGTGCCGTCTATCTATTGCAGCAGCTGGCCGGTGCCACTGTTGCCTCCCAAGTGGTGGACATCTATCCCCAACCCATCCCCCGCGCCGAGGTGGACATTGACTTCCAGCGCATCACGCGCCTCGTCGGACAGGAAATCCCCGTCCAAGCCATCCGTACCGCCCTCACCTCCCTCGACATTGAAATCCTCTCCGAGACACCCACCGGCATGCATCTGGCCATACCCACCTGCAAGGTGGATGTCTACCGCGAATGCGACGTAGTAGAAGAAATCATGCGCATCTATGGCTACAACAACATCCATGTTGACGAGCGCATCTCCAGCTGCCTCTCCTTTGGCGTCAAGCCCAACCCCCTGCGCCTGCAGAACGTCGTTTCCGACCTACTTACCGACAACGGCTTCAGCGAGATTATGAACAACTCGCTCACCAAAGCCGAATACTTTGAGAACAACCCCGACTTCGACCCCGCCCGCAGCATCCACATCCTCAACCCCCTCAGCAAGGAGCTCAACGTCATGCGCCAAAGCCTCCTCTACTGCGGCATGGAGTGCGTCGTGCGCAACCTCAACTATAAGATTCACGACCAAAAGCTCTACGAGTTTGGCCGCACCTACGTCCGCGCCATCGATGCCGACCAAATCACCGACGACCACAAAGTCACCGACAAATTCGTCGAAACCCAGCACCTCTCGCTCTTCATGACTGGCGGCAACAACGCCGAAAGCTGGCACGCCCCGGTCGTCCCCGTCGACTTCTACCACCTCAAAGCCCACGTCATGAACATCCTGCGCCGTATGCGCATCAACATCACCCGGCTCGACTTCCTCCCTGCCGCCGAGAAATACTATGCCGAAGGGCTCGACCTCGTCTTCCGCGACAGCCACAAACAGCTCTGCTCCCTTGGCCGCCTCTCCAAAGAGACCCTTCGCCGCATGGACTGCAAGCAGGAAGTCTTCTATGCCGACATCAACTGGACCCTCCTCCTCAAGAGCTATCCCACCAAAGAGGTCCTCTATGCCGAAATACCCAAATTCCCCGAAGTGCGCCGCGACCTGGCCCTCATCCTCGACCGCAAAGTGCAGTTTGCCGACATCGAGCGCGTCGCCTACGCCACCGAGAAGAAACTCCTCAAGCGTGTCAGCCTCTTCGACGTCTATGAAGGCAAAGGCATCACCGAGGGCATGAAATCCTACGCCGTCAGCTTCATTCTTCAAGACAAAGACAAAACCCTTAACGACAAGCAAATCGAGGCTGTCATGACCAAACTACAGAAAGCTCTCGAAACCCAGCTTTCTGCCCACATCAGACAGTAACAATTCCCATTGGTGGGCAGCGGTCCCTAACCCTCTGCCCACCTAATTAATAACAACGCCCGTCACCCCAGATGCACAAAGGATTACTCCAATACGACGTCCGCATCCTTCTGGCCCTCCAGCAGGCCATTGCCGGTAGCAAAGAGTTCTTCCAGCTGCTCCTTGAGAGCCATCCCGAACTTGCCGCCTTCAGCAACTTCCTGCAAGAAGACCCCGAAGCCGAAGACTATCTCATCAAAAGCGGCCATGCATGGCTCGGCCTCATGAGCCATGCCATCGACGGCGACGAGCGCGCCCGTGCCTGGGTGCTCAAAAACCTCCATCAGGCCAACCTCATGTTCTGCCTAGCCTGCCGCAAGGACCCCAAAGCCCTCTCCTGGCTTCGCTTTATGAAGCTCGACATACTCCTACGGCTGGCCCAAGAAGTCGCCGACCTCCGCAACAAGCAGGAACTCGACGCCAGCTTCCCCTACAAAATGCGTTTTTAAAAACCACCAAAAGCAACAAACAACACAACACACACCTCAACCATGGAAAAGAAAGACCCCAAACAATACGGCAACCCCGCCGGCCGACGCCCGCGACTCTCCGGACACAAAGCCTACGGCACTTCCTCTACTTCCAACACCTCTCCCCATAAAAGCGACTCGCAGCGTCACCCTGCCGACAGTGCAGACAAGACCCCTTCGCGCCGCAACCATCACGGCAAGAGCCACAGCCAGCGTCCCTACGGACCCGTGGCCGAAAAGAAGAAATCCTTCGCCCCCAAGTCGGCCGCCAAACCCAAACGCCAGCCCCAGCCGCCACAAAAGAAAGCCAAGACCCCGCCGCCCACTCCCAAACCCTACGACGGCACCACCCGCCTGAACAAATACATAGCCAACGCCGGCATCTGCTCACGCCGCGAAGCCGACAAACTCATCGCCGCTGGCAGCATCACCGTCAACGGCAAAGTAGTCACCGAAATGGGATTTCAAGTGCATGAAGGCGACGTAGTCAACTACGGCGGCGAGACCCTCCGCAGCGAGCGCAAACGCTACTTCCTCCTCAACAAGCCCAAAGGCTTCATCACCACCCTCGACGACCCCCAGAACCGCGAGACCGTCATGATGCTCATCGACGGAGCCTGTCCCGAACGCATCTACCCCGTCGGCCGTCTCGACCGCAACACCACCGGCCTCCTCCTCTTCACCAACGACGGCGACCTAGCCCGCCACCTCACGCACCCCTCCACCGGCGTATACAAAATATATCATGTCGAACTCGACAAACCCGTCACCCACGCCCACATGCAGCAAATGCTCGAAGGCATTGAACTCGAAGACGGCCCCATCCATGTCGACGACATCCAGTACGTCCAAGGAGCCAACGACAAACGCATCGTCGGCGTAGAACTCCACAGCGGCAAAAACCGCATCGTCCGCCGCATCTTCGAGCATCTGGGCTACAACGTCCACAAACTCGACCGCGTTGTCTTTGCCGGCCTCACCAAGAAAGACCTCCCCCGCGGCCGCTATCGCGAACTTACCGAAAAAGAAGTCGGCTTCCTCATGATGATCTAAGACACCTTACGCAACGATAATCCCCCATCCCATGCCTGCCCAACTCATCCTCTTCCCCGTCCCCGTCGGCAACGACAACCCCTCCGTGGTACTCCCCGACTATAACCGCGAGCTGCTCAACACCTGCACCACCTTCATCGTAGAAGACGAGCGCACCGCCCGCCGCAACCTCAAGCGCATGGGCTACACTGCCACCACCCTCGACCAAGTGGAACTCCTCGAACTCAACGAGCACACCCTCCCCACCGACATTCACTCCTATCTCGACGCCATCACCCTCCACAACCGCAACATCGGACTCATGTCCGATGCCGGACTCCCCTGCGTGGCCGACCCCGGCAACCTCATCACTGCCGAAGCCCAGCGCCTCGGCATCCCCGTCCTCCCCCTTGTCGGCCCCTCCAGCATCATGCTCGCCCTCATGGCCTCTGGCTTCAACGGGCAGAACTTTGCCTTCAACGGCTACGCCCCCATCAAACCTCGCGAACGCGACACCCTCCTCAAACGCCTCGAAGTGGCCATCCATCGCGACAACCAAACCCAAATCTTCATCGAAGCCCCCTACCGCAACGACAAATTCCTCGACTACCTCGCCCACCAGCTGCAGCCCATCACCCGCATCTGCGTCGCCGCCGACCTCACCCTCCCCACCCAGTACATCCGCGCCCGCCTTGCCCGCCAGTGGCTCTTCGACCCGCCCACACTCAACAAGCGGCCCGCCATCTTCCTGCTCTACAAATAACAATTCTACAACAAAAAAAAATTCATACAATAATAATAAAACTCATAAAAACACACACAACATGAAAAAATTCGATCCCGCAACCGCCATTCAGCGCATTGATGGCCGCGACTCCAACCGTGGCGTCAACCCCGCCATCTGCGACAGTGCCACCTTCACCTTTCCCGAAGCCCATCTCATGACCGAGACCTTCCACGGCGAAACCGAAGGCTACTTCCTCTACAGCCGCCACTGGAACCCCTCCAACCTCGCCCTCTGTCAGGCCCTCGCCGCCATGGAAGGCACTGAGGCCGCATGGGTCACCGGCTCTGGTCTTGCCGCCATCACCTGTGCCCTTCTCCACGAAGTCAAGTGTGGCGACCACATCGTCAGCTCCATGACCACCTACGGCGGCACCTTCGCCTTCATGGCCAACTACCTCAAGAAATTTGGTGTCGAAACCACCTTTGTCAACATGCAGAACCTCGACGCCGTAAAGAAAGCCCTCGCCGAGCACCCCAACACCAAGGTCGTCTACACCGAAACCATGAACAACCCCCTCTTGCGCATCGCCAACATTCCCGAACTGAGCAAGATGGCTCATGCCGCCGGTGCCAAACTCATTGTCGACAACACCTTCACCCCCATGATCTTCAGCCCCTGCCAGCTCGGAGCTGACGTCACCGTCTACAGCATGACCAAGTACGTCAACGGCACCAACGACTGCGTGGCCGGAGCCATCTGCGGCAGTGCCGAATACATTGGCAGCCTCATCGACGTCAACAACGGCACCTGCATGCTCCTCGGTCCCGTTCTGGACCCCATGCGCAGCGCCTCCATCCTCAAGAACCTCCACACCCTCCACATCCGCATGAAGAAACACGGCGAGAACGCCATGTACCTGGCCAAACGCTTCAAAGAAGTCGGCTTCAAATACAACTATCCCGGCCTGCCCGAGCACCCCGACTACGACCTCTTCTGCAGCATGTGCAATGAAGGCTACGGCTTCGGCGGCATGATCAGCATCGACATGGGCACTGCCGACAAAGCCAGCCGCATCATGGAAATCATGCAGCGCAAGGGCGTCGGCTACCTCGCCGTCAGCCTCGGCTACTTCAAGACCCTCTTCAGCAACAGTGGTAAGAGCACCAGCTCCGAAGTGCCCGAAGACATCCAGAAAGAAATGGGCATGAGCGAAGGCCTCATCCGTTTCAGCATGGGTCTCGACAACGACATCGAAGCCACCTTCCAGCTCATCAAAGAATCCGTCGAAGAGTGCGGCAAATAAAACAGCTGCCACACCGCCCTTTCTTTTTTCACACCCAAGGCAGTCTCCCTCCCACACGAGGGAGACTGCCTTTCTCTCATCTATCGGCCGCAACCCAAACAAAAAAGGGTGAGCCTTATCGGCACACCCTTTCAAACAATAAAACTATGCGAACTAGTCAGCCTCGTAAATCAGCAGCTGGCCCTCGCTGTAGAGGAACATCAGCGGGTCCCTGTCGCGCTTCTTCATAATCCACACGCCGCCGTTCTGAGAGTCAATCTCCATCTTCACATATTTGCGGCTCACCTGCTGCTCGGCCAGCAACTTATCGCTCTTGTCGTACACCTGCAGATAGTTGTGCCCGTCGGGGTCCTGAACCAGGGCGTACATCAAGTCGCCGCTCATCGCATACGACAGCAAATCGATATTATAGTTCGTGCGGGCATACTCCCTCACCACCACCACATCCGTCGGATGGTAGTCATACCAGTAAGTGTTGCAGTACACCCAAAAGCCCGGCCAATACCAATGGCGGCAAGGCCACGGATCCCAAAAAACCGGGTGGCAGTGAACCATGCAGTGGTGCACCGGATGCCAGAAATAAGGAGCCGGATGCATCGGACGGTGCGACGGAGGCATCGGACCGTGGGGATGGCCCGCGTCGGCCCAACGCTGCCCTTGTGGACGGCCACCGCCAACCACAGGCGGCTGGCCGCCAGGTCTGCCAACCGTACCCTCACCGCGGCCCATAGGAGCACCTGAACCCCTCAGCCCCGTAGGGCCCTGACCGCGACCAGCCTCACGCACCCCTGCAGCGCCTCTGGGCGAAGCCGACTCACGGCTGCGAATCTGGCTCGGGATGCTGCTCTGACGAGCCTCCCCGCCGCGACTCTCATAGCTGCTGCCGCGCGATGAGGAAGAAAAACTGCTGCCGCGCGAAGGCGACGAATAGCTACTGCTACTGCGCGATGGCGACGAATAGCTACTGCTACTGCGCGATGACGACGAAAAACTGCTGCTACTGCGCGATGGCGACGAATAGCTGCCGCCACCGCGTGAGGAGGACGAAAAACTGCCGCCACCGCGTGAGGAGGACGAAAAACTGCCGCCACCGCGTGAGGAGGACGAAAAACTGCCGCCACCGCGTGAAGACGACGAGAAACTGCCACCGCCACCACGTGAAGATGACGAATAACTGCCACCGCCGCTACCGCCACGGCCACCGCCGCCGCGTTGAGCATAGACCGGGCTGGCCACCAAGGCCGTGCCCAACAAAAAGATTGCAATCAAACGAGACATTTTCATAGCAAAAACTCCTTTCTAAAAAAATTAATCACTTTTTATAACTTCTAATCAAATCGTTTTCAAAGAAGGCCGGGGACCATTCGCACCGCCAGAACCATCCTTTTTAATTCGATGCAAAAATACAATAAAAACACGAGGAAAAATCCCCTTCCACCACATAATTTTCCATTTGAGCCCAATGAACCGTGAAAAGTGAAAGGGGGACTTAGCAGCTAATTGTTGAAAGGGTATCGCCATTCAGCGCAACAGTGTCACCGTACCCGTTAGGGTCAGCACCCCTTGAGGCATAACCGACGTGGCATATTTAATACTGTATACATAACTCCCTTGCGGACAAGGTTGACCATCGCAAGTGCCATCCCAGCACTCGTCCAGGCTCTCGGCAGCAAACACCTTGCGTCCCGCGCGGTCGAACACCGCCACCTTGCCCCACAGCACGTCTCTCGTCTTTGTCACGCAGAACAACTGCCTCCTAGGTTCACCATCGCCCGGTAGGAATACATTGGGCACATACAGGTGCGGATGCCTCACCTGCACACACACCCTCGCACTATCCTGGCACACCTCGTCCCCCACCAGTAGTTCCACACAGACGGAGTCCATCCCTACCTGTGCCTCATAAACCATCTTGCTGCCGCGCTCCGTCTGCTCCACACCGTTCACACTCCATCGTCGCCAGACCTGACCTCGGCCTTCCGAAATGGCCGTCAGAGTCAGATGACCTTCGTCCAGCGCCTGCGGCGAGACTGACAGCACAGCCCTAGGCACAGTCAGCGGTAGCAACAACACCGAATCATAGGATGGGCAGAAAAGCGTGTCGCGCCAATCAGCCCTCACTGTGTACAACAGGCTGTCACTTGGCTCTACAACTAGTGTGGATTCACCAACAACCTCACCGTCGCCAAACCACCGCACATATGGAGCCTCTGTTTCAGCACTCAACCTATATTTCTCCTCATCGCAAAGCACCTCCTGCGAGATAGACACCTCAGGCGGTGTCACCACCGTCAGTTCCAGCACAACCGTACTGTCGCAACCTTCGCTTCCCACCGTGTCGAAACGATAGATACCCTCATGAACGCATTCTGTGCCGTGAAACCACAAAGCCGACCCAACGCACACCGAGTCCTGTAAGTTCCTCTGTGACGAAGCATGAAGCGTAATCTGCAGCACCACCGTAGAGTCACATCCAGCCACTGTCGTCAGCACTGCCGTGTCCGTTAGCACCGTAGTCTCCGAATCTTCCCCAAAATAGGTTAAACCTGTACCCGTCCAATAAAATGAATCGCACACAGCCGTGTCCGTCTTTACGCTCTCCGAATGGGCGACCGTCAGACGCAGGGTGTCCTCACTCGCACACCCATCGCTATTCACATATGCGTAAGTAAACTCCCCCGAAGCCATGTACACAGTCCCTTGCCACATAAAACTGTCGCACACAGTATCAACGGACACCACATGACTTCCATAAACAACTGTCAAGTACAACGAGTCCTCACTTTCCGCCCCCTGTTCATTGACATAGGAGTAGGAGTATTGCCCTGTAACAGTATATACTGAGTCATGCCAAGTGTAGCTCTCGCAGGCGGTTACATTTTCAACATTATGGCTGCTGTGGATTATGGTCAAATGGAGCGTGTCGGTACTGGGGCAGTTCTCCACATTGATATAATTGAAAGTGTATACGCCTGAAATGAGATACTCGGTACCGCACCATTGATAGGAGTCACAGGCTGTATCAGCATAGGAGTTATGGGTGCCATGATTAATGACTAGATGGAGTGTATCGGTACTGGGGCAGATCTCAGTATTGAGATAATTGTATGTATAATCACCCGAGATTGAATACTCCGTTCCATACCATTGATAGGTTTCACAAGCGGTGTCAGCATATGAACTATGGCTGCCATGATTAATGACTAGGTGCAGCGTGTCGGTACTGGGGCAGTTCTCAGTATTGATATAATCGAGAGTATACTCACCAGAAATGAGATAATCAGTGCCATACCATTGATAGGAGTCACAGGCTGTGTCAGCATAGGAGTTATGGCTGCCGTGGTTGATGGTCAAGTACAAGGTATCTGTGCTTGGGGCTCCTTGTTCATTAAGATATGAGTATGTATACTGACCTGAAGTCGTATACCTAAGTCCGTGCCAGACGTAATAATCACATGCCGTGATGCTCTCCGCATTATGACTGCTATAGTTTATTGTCAAATGGAGAGTGTCCGTACTAAGGCAACCTTGTTCATTGACATAATCATATGTGTATGTTCCTGTTGTGAAATATGTTGATTCGTGCCAAATGTGGCTATTGACTGCCGTATCGTAATAGACATTATGACTACCATGATTGATGACCAGATGCAGAGTATCAGCACTGGGGCAGTCATCAGAGTTGAGGTAACTGTATGTATAATCACCCGAGATTGAATACTCCGTTCCATGCCATTGATAGGTTTCACAGGCAGTATCAGCATAGGAGTTATTGCCGCCATGATTTATGAATAGATGGAGTGTGTCGGTACTGGGGCAGTTCTCAGTATTGATGTAATCGAAAGTATACTCTCCAGAAATGAGATACTCAGTGCCATGCCATAGATAGGTTTCACAGGCGGTGTCAGCATAGAAGTCATGGCTGCCGTGGTTGATGGTCAAATACAACGTATCAGCGCTTGGGGCTCCTTGTTCATTAAGATATAAGTATGTATACTGACCTGAAGTCGTATACCTAAGTCCATGCCATATATAATAATCACATGCCGTGATGCTCTCCGCATTATGACTGCTATAGTTTATTGTCAAATGGAGAGTGTCTACGCTAGGGCAGCCAGATTCATCAATATAGGAGTAGGTATAAAGTCCTGACACAAAATAGGTGGAGCCATGCCAAGTATAGCTGTCTACCACTGTGATGGAATAGGCATAGTGGCTGCCATAATTAATGACTAGGTGCAGTGTGTCGGTACTGGGGCAGTTCTCCTCACTGATATAATCGAAAGTATACTCACCAGAAATGAGATAATCAGTGTCATGCCACAGATAGGAGTCACAGGCGGTGTCAGCATAGGAGT
>DFDY01000034.1 GCA_002368955.1 Bacteroidales bacterium UBA3816 | reverse complement strand
ACTTTGAAGAGCAGTTTGTCACCCTCTTCACCATACTTGCCCATCAACGTGGACAAATTCTCCAACGAGGGGGTCTCTATTGGCTCAAAAGCAAAAGCCTTGAACACTTGACGAATAGTATCAAAAATATAGTTGCGACGAGCCATTTCAGTAGGCAGGAAGTCGCGTGTACCTTTAGGAATGCTGCACTTCATAGTAGTTAAGATAAATAATTATTGCTAAAATTAAATAACAAAGAAACATCCTTTTTATTGCCCCAAATCGGCGAAAAATTTGGCAACGCTCCCTAATGTCCTCCCCTTGGGAGCATAATTGACACAGATAAAGGGCAATAAGGATTCAGCACATCTCACGAATTAGATGTCAATTGGCTGATATTCATCAAAGAGTCCTTATTTGTTCACTACCAATAGAGCACTTCCTGCCATCGAGGTGCCATGCACAAAAAAAATGAGGGTGACTTGGGAGACACCCTCACTTGCAGAGCTATCGTAGCTATCTCACTATCAGCTTCCTCACTAGGGAGGTTTTGTCGCAGGTGACAGTGACGAAATAGGCTCCTGGAGCTATACCTTGGAGATCTATTGTCTTCTGGCAATCACCCGTGGCATCCAATGTCTGGGTGGCCACCCTGCGCCCATTCATGTCCATAAGGGAGATGCGCACCTTGCCGCTCAGCCCGCGCACCAATATCTCGGTCGTGCCGCTGGCGGGGTTGGGCGAAAGGGTGCAGGCCACACCTTCACCCTCATCGGCAATACCGGCCGGATTGAGGAAGTTGGCCACAATGGTAACATCGCTCGTGACGACAAAGTTATAGGGATTGTCCTGAGAGCCATCACTCCAGTTGCCAAACTGGTAGCCGTCATTGGGAATGGCGGTGAGGGTGGCCATCTGCCCATCGTAGTAGCTTCCGCCGCCTTCCACAATGCCCCAATTGGCGTTGTTGACCAAGGCGGTGACCGTAAAGTGCTGGTCCGGATGCCTGAGCGTGGTGGCCCTTGTAAGCTCCCACTCCTCGCTGCCACAGGCTGCACGAACATAAAATTCGTAGGAAGTCAAAGCCTCTAGGCCGTAGATGGTGCAAGTATTGGACACGCAATCAACCGTGGTGCCAAAGCCTTGCTCAAAACCACTAGGACCATATTCCACAGTCCATGCCTCAACTTGGGGGTCTAGGTCCCAGGTAAGGGTGACGCTGTAAGCCGTCACACTGCTCACCGTGAGGCCAACAACATTGGGGCAATAGGGAGTGCTGAATGTGACAGCATCGCCATACTCACCTTCTTCGCCTTCATCGCCACATACGGCCCTTATGGCCACATTATAGGTGCTGTTGTGAAGCAGCCCCCCGACAATGGCCGGATTGGTGGAGACACGACTAAAGGTACTAAAGCCATCCGTATTCCATACGTGCAGGTCCCATTGGCCTTCCGAACCGTTGGCAACCCAAGTGAAGGTGGCCTCGCTGGGTGCAACGTTGCTCACCGTCAGGTCCGTGGGCGTGTGGCAGGGCACACCTTCAGTGGTGAAACTGCCCATGGTCCAAAGGCTGGCGCCGCTACTGTCGGCACAAAACCCGCGCACACGGAAGTCATAACGAGTATAGGGAATGAGACCAGAAGCAGAATAGGAGGTGCCTACAACTGTTACCGGGGCGGGCCATAAGGTGGCAGCGGCAGGCTTCAGTTGCACTTGATAGGTTGTTCCGGTTTCCGAAGCCGACCACGTGAGGGTGGCCGAAGCGTGGTCAAAGGTGACGTCAGTGACTGTCAGGGGGTCGCAGTTGCCGCTGCAAGCCACCAGCTGCAGGTCACTGACATGGTTGCCTGTAAAGCCTCCCGTGGCGGTTGCTGGGTCGAACTCGACATTGTTACGACTGGCAAAACGGGTTTTGACATCGCTAGTGGTGTGGACGCAAAAGTTGACACAACAGCCAATAGTGTCGCTCCTACGCACAACACTGACAAGGATATTGCTATGGCCATCCCATGCAAAGAGACTGTCCAGTAAGAACAAATGCCACCCAGAGGTTCTCAAGAATAAGTCGTCTTCAAAGGAGAGGTCGGCCCCTGTAAGCACAGGCACAAAAATGTGGCCTTCATCGGGATGGATAAAACCTCCTGAAAGGCTCCGCTCCGGCACATTGGCCATGTAGATGTCCACATCAGAGTACAGCCGCCCACTTCCGCTGCTATATGCTTTTAAAGCAAAGGCTGAGATATCGCCTCTCAAACTCGCAATGTTAGCGCTGTCGATGAGGGTCTGGACATACGAATATTTTTGATAACCATCACCTAACAGCCCTACCTCGTCGTAGCGGCTGGAACCAAGCTCGTCATTGTAGCTGTAATAGATGCTGGGATTGGAACAAATCAATGTGCTGAAGCTAATCTTTTCCGACCAGAGGCTGGAATCACCAACTCCGCAAACCCCTCTCACCCTGAACCGATAACTCGCCAACGGAATGAGCCCAGAAAGTGCGAGGCTATTTGTGGTAGAAGTGTATAGTCTTCTGCTACCGTCGGTGGTATTTTCCAACTCTATCTGATACTGAGCCGCATTGCCCACCCACGTGAGGGTGGCCATCGTGTCGACAGGCTCGGCTGACAGGCTGTCGGGACGATGACAGGAGCGGTCGCTCATGACCGTCAGGTCGTCCAGCAGCACCTTTTCCCCACCTGTGAAAGCAATTTGATAGAAAGAACTGTTCTGCGATTGGGGCAGCGAGACCGTCTCCTGGGTCCACGTCGACACCCTGCTCGGAAAGTCATCCACCATCCACCAGTCCGAAGTGTCGGAATTGCGGGCATATACCTTGATTCTTTTCCCTTCATTCTGCCAGAAATTGCCATTACGCCAAAAGGTGAGTATGGCACCCTGGTCCAACGTGGAGAAGTCGAAGGTGGGCAATATGAGCCTGGTCGTATCATAAGACGAATGATAGTAGGCCAACTGGTTGCCCCCATGAGCCAAAAGTGGTCGAGTAACGTTAGTGTCGGACTGAATCACCTCCCAGCGACTGGAGCCATAAAGGTGTTCCTGACTATAGCAGCTTAACAATGGCCCTTCAAAGCCCTCTATGAAGGGACTTGTGGGCGTGACTTCCACTATTGGACAATAGCTGCCGAAACGCTGAGCAGGAGTCAAGAGACTCGACTGAGAGGCACAGTTGGTGCGGATCCAGACATAGTAGAAAGTGGCATCAGCCAGAGGGCCTATCACTGCAGGGCTGGAGATGCAAACGGCGCTGTCGGTGGCCGTGTTCACATCGTCTGTCGTACTCCAGATGATGGTGTAGCCGCCCTCACTGGCGGGATCGTCAAATGTGATGGTGGCCGTGCTGTCGGGATTGGCCACAATAGTAATGTTCTCCACTCGGCGACAATCGGGATTCAATTCCAACCGGAGGTCGTCTAAATAAGAATCATAGTAAATCGGACGCACCGCCACATAGCGGCCGACCCCATTATAGTTCTCAAATGTCGTCTCCTGGAAAGTCCATTCATTTGGGTTGCCGCTCCTCAAGGTGTCCAAAGGCACAAAAGATCTTGCTTGCAATGGGTCAGACAAAACGCCCACTATCAGAATGGGAATGTCTGACGACACATTAGTTCTAGTGAAAAACGACAAGTACAGCCTGTCAACAGGTTCGCCCACTTGAGGAAGAACCAGCATATTGCCATAACTATCCAACAACAGACTACGACTGCCTGAATGAGCCAGATCACTGACGATGTAGGGTGAGTAATCATAGTAAACGAAGTAGGGAGACACTCGATACCAGCACTCTTCCATATCATCGGTTGTTGAGTCGGCGGTGAAGTTTTCAAAATCCTCACTGAAGGGCATATGGTCGGCAGTGATAAGCCAGCAATCGGTTCTCAGCTGTACGTATGTGGAAGCCGTGGAATCGCTGCAAAGGCCACTCACACGGAAGTCGTAAAGCACACCGGCATCCAGCATGGCAATTGTGGCTGTGTTATTGGATGTGGATGCCTCAACCAAAGTCCACACAGTGTCTGCGGCCCGTTTGTACTCCACGCTCCATAAGGTTTCGTCATGGCCGGCGGCCCAATTCAGCACCGCCGAATTCTCCATGACCGTCGCACTGACATTCGGGGCCACACAGCGCGAGTATTCGCATCCTGTCAGAAATGCCACATTGGGACGAGAATGACTTCTTTGGACGGTTGAATTACTGGAAGCAGTAGCAGGATTGACATGGGTAAAGGTACTATTTTGGATGAGCACGAGGAACTCAGATGCAATAGTTCCCAGCCAATGTGTGTAGTGTGAACTTGTTCCCGTATGGTTGTCTATAGTAAGCACAATATTACTAAATGTGTTGGGGACTATCCACGGCCTATCGAACATAATATCAATCTCCCCCTCGTGGATAGAAACCGTGCCAGAAAAGACACGATGGGTGCTATCCATTGCAATGGCATCCTGCCCACTGGCATAGTAGTTCAATCCGGTGGTATCAATATAGATGTCGATGTTGCATTCGCTATTGTTCTCCTGACTGGCAAATAATCTGATGCCGCGGACCGTGTCGTTCAACTGACTCAGTTCTGTAGCAGTAAAAAGCATCTGACAATAGCTGTAATTACTGCTTGTGGCTATTGGTATCCCCATTTCAATATTGCCATTGCCTACCTGCACAAAGCCATCGCTGTAACACACCGTACTGAAAGAGGTAGTGACATGACTGCTCGTATCGCCCGAAAGGCAGAAGGCCTGCATGCGGACCACATAGGAGGTCTGTTGGTCCAACCCACCCAGCAGAAAGCTGCGTACCGTGTCGGGGGCTATATAGGTACGCACACTGTCGGTGGCCGGGTCTATCACCTCTATGGTCCAGTAGTCAGGTCTTGCCCCAGTCCAGTAGTTCCAGTTCAGCCGTACCGAAGCCCCTGCCACTTGATCCACCGTCAGGCCGTAAGGGTCGGGGCAGTCGTCTGGTGTCATGCAGCTGACGGTCAGGTCAAATCCTTCTCCTGTCCAGTTGCTGTTCTCAAAATTGCTTTTCAATTTAAGGGTCAGGGGTCCACTGCTAGAGAGTGCCCTCACCTGGCTCTGTCCAACATATTCGGCCAGCACAGTCCCCGTGGTTCCCACACCATCATAGACGGTCAATGTGGCTTGGTTAATGTTGTCAAAGAGGTCCGTCGTTCCAGTGAGCGAAACCAACCGGCCGCTGTCCTCGGGATAAACGACCATGTACGAGGTCTGGCGGTAAAAGTAGTCTCCCATAGGGCCACCGTCGTCGGTAAGCCTTGCATTGCAGGTCCTGACAGTGATGGTGTCGTCCATCCTCATAGAGTATATGCCCGGCTGCACTGTTACCGGCAGTCCCCAGTTGCCAAGGGTGCTGTCGCACACCCCGCGCAAGTAGAAATCATAAACCACGCTGTCGTCCAACCCACTAATGGTGACCGAATAATCCTCTGTGCTCACCAGCGCTGTTTCGTGCACCCTGTTAGGGTTGAACCCCTGTGGGCCATAGGCTATCTGCCAACGGGTGGCCGTCGAGTCTTGCCATCCAAGGGTCACCTGCCCGCTGCGGGTGGCCGTCATTTGCAAACTCATGGGCGTTGGGCAACCACTTCTGCGGCGGAAGACTACGTCGTCAATCTGTATCCCTGAATACATATCGGACTGATGCATAAAAGCCACATGTCCAGAATCGGTCAAAGGCAGTCCTTCATACGAAACTAGGAACTGGCTGTACAAAAATGATGAAGAATGGATGGTGTCGATGGGATAGAAGACCGCAGTACTGTCAAGCCCTGTCAGAAAGCCTACCACAAGATCACTAGGCTCTTGTGACCGTATCCATCCCGACACCTCCAACTCATTGGCGGGAACTGGCACAAAGGGACTCGCGGCCATCTGTTGACCCTGCATAAATAAAAGAGCCTGACTTCCTTCACGACCGCCTCTCAGTGCGATACGAGGATATAGAACTCCATCGTCATTATTTGAAATCGGCCTATACCAACAGACCGGCATTTCTTCGCTGCCGTACTCGAAATCTTCGGTATAGGGCAGTGTCAGAGGACCACAATCGGTGCGGAAGACAAAAGGCACCAAACTACTAGTGTCGCCGCTGGGGCAGACATTGAAGATGGAGCCTCGGTAGGTGACATTGGCATCCAGACCCGTAAGCGTAATTGAAGTGGACGTGGTGGTGTAAGTAGTGTCGGCAAATACCAGGCCGTAACCCATCGACATACCGGCCGCTCCCCACGAGAGGGTGGCCGAATGGGCTGTAATGTCCGTCGCCATGGGTTCACCAGGCAGGAGCGGACAGGGGGGGACTATCGACACTACCAAATTGTCTATATACACCGCGTGCATCCCTATGCTGCTACTCCGTGTAGTGCGGAAAGCTATGCGGTGGCCATTGCCCGAGTAATTGTTGAAATAGACCTGTATAGGATAATAGGTATAGCCGCTCGACACAGAAGAAAACGCCACCGTGTCCACCGGCACAAACAAGCTGTCCTCCATCACACCCACCTCAAACGCTGTGGGCAAGTGAGATGTATTGACATAGCAGTAAAAGTCAATCATCAGCTGCGACAGGTCCTCAAACTCGGGCGTGGCCGTCACCACCACGGCGCGGTAGTCGCCCTCCATCCTCAAGTATTTTTCGCCGTCATGAGCAGCCGAAGAGTTATTGACCACCGCGGGGAAAACCCCGTTCGGTGTGGAGTCAGTGGCATAGTTCACCCAACCAGTGGGCAGCATAGTGCTTTCGACAGGATTTTCAAAATTCTCAACGTAGGGGACCGAATGATACGTTTGAGCCTGCAAAGCCATGGGCAACAGCAGAGCTAACAGAAGCAGCCATCTTTGGGTTTTTCTTTTCATAATAGTTATATTTGGGGTTTCAACAATCAATAATCAATAAGCCATTATTTTACACAATTGCTACGTGCTTATACAGCATAGCAAATATAGGTATTTTTTTTCAATACTGCCAAATATATTTTCAATAAAACCTGAAAACAATGCCAAGTTTGCCAGCAGAACGGACCCCCTTTTTTATTAAAGGTGCACAAAATGGACAAAAATGGACATCGTTAACATTTTTTATGAGTATTTTGTTCTCATAGCGGTTGTTTGAACCATGTCCATGGTGTCGCCAGAAGACTGCCAAAACGCGCCTGGGTCTTGCGCTCCAGCCATCCGCGGCACTCGGATCCTAGTCGGTCGGTTGAAATTATCATTCGCCTTCATCTTTATCCTGTTTTATCATTTCTTCAAGGCTCTAGTTTGATAAAAGACTGATTTTTTAGCAGCC
>DFDY01000147.1 GCA_002368955.1 Bacteroidales bacterium UBA3816 | reverse complement strand
GTCCCCACTATGTAATTCTCAATTCCCAATTCTCAATTCTCAATTCTTAATTCCCAATTCTCAAATCTCAATTCCCAATTCCCAATTCTCAACAGCCCCGTCCACCCTTTTAGTTTTTAGTTTTTACCTTTTACTTTTAAAGAATTCTCAATTCTCAATTCTCAATTCTATGTAGAGGTCACTTGGTGGAATTTTTCGGTGAGTTGTTGTGAGGTGATGTTTCCGAGGTGGTCGTCGCTCACCAGTCGGCCGTGGTTGATGATGATGGCGCGGGTGCACATGGCTTCCACTTCCTGCATGATGTGGGTGGAGAGCAGGACGACTTTCTTCTTGCCTTGGTTTTTGATTACGGAGCGGATTTCTTCCAGCTGGTTGGGGTCCAAGCCGGTGGTGGGTTCGTCCAAAATCAGCACTTTGGGGTCGTGGATAAGGGCCTGGGCCAGTCCCACACGCTGGCGGTAGCCTTTGGAGAGCTGGCCGATGCGCTTGTTGCTCTCGGGGGTGAGGCCGACTAGTTTTATCATCTCTTCGGCGCGGTCTTTGCAGTCGCTCAGTCCGTAGATGCCAGCCGAGAAACGAAGGAATTCGCGCACGTACATGTCTAAGTATAATGGGTTGTGCTCGGGCAGGTAGCCTATCTCACGGCGCACGGCCAGGGGGTCGTCGTAGATGCTGTGGCCGCAGATGGTGGCTTCGCCTTCAGTTGGCGGAATATAGCAGGTGAGTATCTTCATGAGGGTGGACTTGCCGGCCCCGTTGGGTCCCAGCAGTCCCACCACTTCGCCTTCCTTTACGCTGAAGCTCACGTTGTCGACTGCCTTTTGGCCATCGTAAATCTTTGTTATGTTCTTTATGTCAATCATTCGTGTAAATAGTCTTATTGTCTGTCGCTAACGCAGAAAAACCGTTTTTATTGTTCCAGCAGTTCCTTTGCCTGTTGTAGCGATATGCGGTTGTCGCCGTTGAAGGCTACGATAAAGGCATCTTTGAACCCTAGTTCGCGTATTTCCTTCTGCAATTTGACGGCGGCTTTCACGTCTTTGAAATGGCCGGTCGTATAGCGGTAGACGCCGTTTTGCATATAATAGCTGTAGTCTTTCACGCCTTTCAATTCGCGGGCACCTTCTTTAAGTTCCTTGTTGCTGCTGAGGAATTGCACGCGGTATTCCACGCCTGAGGCATCGGCAGCAGGGAGGGGGGTGTCGGGCATGCTTTCGGTAGCGGGTTTGGGGGTAGCGGTATCGGTCTTTGCCGGTTCTTTCATGGCGGGTTCGGCTATGGCCAGCGGGGGCTCCACGCCGGTTTGGGCGGTGGAGGGTATCATGGTGGAGGGCATTGGGGAGACGGGGTTTTCAACCTTCTCTTCGATGGGCGTCTCAACCTTGTCGTTGGTTTGTGCGGTGGAGGGCGACTCTACGGAGGGTTTGGGTGTCTCCTTGGTGGGGGTGGCGTTTTTGCTGCCTTTGGCCTTGTAGCCTTTCAGGTCTATCTTTAGGTCGGTGGGCACTTTGGTGCCTTCCACAGTACTTTTATAGTTAAGGAATGCCTTGAAGATGCTTACCACGATAGTGGCTTGGCCCTCGTCGGACATCATGTATAGCTCCTCCTCGGGATTGCTGATGAATCCCACCTCGGTCAGTACGGCAGGCATGGCGGTTTTGTAAAGGACAAAGATCTCGGCCTGCTTCACACCGCGGTTGATGGTCTTGATGTTGGCCTTATACTGGTCCTGAATCATCCCGGCGAAATCGAGACTTTTGTCCAGATAGGCGTTTTGATACATGGCAAACATCACGTAGCTCTCTGGCGAGTTGGGGTCGAATCCCTGATAGTCGCTGTTGTCTTTATACCCTTTTTCCAACAGGATGTCGGCATTCTCTTTTTTTGCCACTTCCATATTGGCTTTGCTTTGGGAGAGCCCCATCACATAGGTCTCCACACCGGTAGGGGTGGTGTTGGTCCACGAGTTGCAGTGGATGGAAAGGAAAAGGTCGGCCTTGGCTTTGTTGGCCAGCCGTGCCCGTTCGGCCAAAGCCACGTCGACATCCGTAGTGCGGGTGTAGATGATTTTCACGTCGGGGCAGTTGTCCTCTATTAGTTTGCCCAGCTTCAGAGCCATTTGCAGGGTGAGCGTTTTTTCCTTACTTTTTTTGCCTATGGCACCGGGTTTGTCTCCGCCGTGGCCAGCGTCAATCACAATAGTTTTTACCTGTCCGGCAGATTTTTTTTGGCAAAACACCATGTTATTTATGCAAACCAGCACAATAAATAAGGCTAATAAGCGTTTCATTTTCAATTGTGTATTTTTTATTTTTAAAAATGCCCAAAAAGTTGTTATCTTTGCAATTTCAAATTGCAAAGATACGAGTAAAATCGGAAAGTGAGAAATAATATGTGGAAAGTTTTGAACATCTGTTTGTTAGTCTGCTTTGTGGGACTGACAAATACTTCTTTTGCTCAGTCCGATTCTACCGTTTTTTCGTCAAAAAAGCTTGTTCCTAAGTCATTTTTAAATCCCATTTTGGGTGATTCGCTAGCCTTCGGAGCCGATTCTTCCATGTTTTTTATCAACAGTGGAGACAGCGTGGGCGACAGCCTTGCCGCCGTTGCCGATTCATCGGATGGTGGCGGTCAGTTGCCCGACTCGCTCAGGCTTATCCCGCTCTCCAAAGATGCCATTACCAGCATTGTTCACTACAAGGCGGCAGACTCTATTTCTTTCGACATCAACAAACGCAAGGCCCAGCTTTACAATAAGGGTTCTATTGAGTATGGCTCCATGGAATTGAGGGCCGATGCAGTGCGGGTGGATTTCAACTCGCAGATGCTCTATGCCTCACCAGTGCTCGACTCGGCCGGCAAACCGACGGGTATTCCCTACTTCAAAGAAAGCGATGCTGAATATATGGCCGATTCTATTGCCTTCAACTATGTTACCAAGAAGGGCATCATCAATGGTGTCATCACCAAACAGGGCGACGGCTTCCTCCACGGTTCACGTGTCAAGAAGGTCACCGATTCGGTCATGTATCTCAATGGGGGCCAATACACCACCTGCAACCACAGCCACCCCCATTTTGCCATTAATTTTGGCCATTCCAAGCTCATCACGGGCGACAAGATTTTTACAGGGCCGGCCTATGTCACCATCGAGGATGTTCCAACACCGCTGGTTATCCCATTTGCATTCTTCCCCATGAAACACGATGTCACCTCCGGCATCCTCATGCCCAGCTATGGCTGGATGGACAACAGGGGGTACTATCTGAAGGACGGCGGCTACTATTGGTCCATCAACGACCACCTCGACCTGGCCCTCACCGGCGAGCTATACACTAATCTCAGTTGGGCCGCCGAAGCCAAGAGCAATTATTATGTTCGTTATAAATATAAGGGCAATATAGACATCCGTTATGGCATCACCAAGGAGGGCATTCCGGGCGATAGTGCCACTTTCTCTAAGTATAGCGATTTCAAGGTGGCCTGGAGACACGATCAGGATGCTAAGGCCAACCCCCGCAGCCGTTTCTCGGCCAATGTCAACCTTCAGAGCCGCAACTATAACAAGAACACCACCAACCGCAACGACTACTTCAACAGCACCACCACCTCCAGCGTCTCCTACACCGCCTCATTGGGCAGCAGTTTCAATCTCTCGGCTTCTCTCAATGAGTCTTACAATGCCCAAACGGGTGTTATCAACCTAAAGCTACCTTCGGTTTCGCTCAGTTCGGTCACTTTCTATCCCTTGCGCCGCAAGGCTGTCTCGGGCGACCTCCGTTGGTATGAGAACCTCTCGCTTTCCTACTCTCTCTCGGCCGAGAACAACATCAGTTCTCAAGACTCCGACCTTTTCAAGCTCTCCACACTCAGCAAGATGCAGTACGGCATACAGCATACCGCCCCACTCGCACTAACACTCAAAGTGCTTAAATTCTTCAACTGGACCAATTCGGCCACCTATCATGAGCGGTGGCATTGGTCTACCATTCGCAAAGACTGGGATTCGACCACCAATTCCGTGGTGGTCGACACCGTCCGGGGTTTCCGTTCCAACCGCGACATCAGCCTCAACTCCTCCCTCTCTACCCGCATCTACGGCATGTTCAATTTTCGGTATGGGCCCGTCAAGGCTCTTCGCCATGTCATCAACCCTTCAGTCTCTTTCAGTTTTCGGCCAGACTTTGGCGACGAACGTCTTGGCTGGTGGAAGTCTTACACCGACAATACCGGCTATGTGACCCGCTACTCTATCTTCGAGCGCAGCCTCTATGGCGGCCCTGCCGACGGCCGTTCGGGTGCCATTAATTTCAGCATTGGCAATAATCTAGAGATGAAGGTTGTCGACCGCAAAGACACTGTCACCGGTACCAAGAAGATAACCCTTCTCGAAAGTCTCAACCTTAATGCCAGTTATGACTTAGCCAAAGACTCCCTTCGCTGGTCGGACTTCTCTGTCACCGGTCGTACCACCCTTTTCAAAAACCTTATTCTTAACTACTCGGGCTCCTTCACCCCCTATTATGTCGACAGTGCCGGACGCAAGCATGACCAGTTTGTATGGACGCGCCCCGATCACCGTCGCCTTCTCCAACGCAATAACTCTACCGTCAGCGCTCAGCTCTCATGGAGTCTCAACAACAACACGTTCAAACCCAATGCCGGAGGCAAGCCCGGCAGCAAACCCAAAGGCGAACAAATCGTTGCCCCCATCATGCAGTCGCCCTACAATTACAACCCCGCCCTACTGATGGGCACTTATGCCGATTTTTCTCTTCCTTGGAATGTCTCGCTGAGCTATACCTTCAGCTACGTAAGCACCTACGTGGCCGCACAGTATAACTTCAACAGCAATATCATCCAAACCCTCAGTCTCTCCGGCAATGTCGAAATCACCCCCAACTGGCGTCTCTCCGTCTCTACGGGCTATGATTTTGTCAACAAAGGCATGTCCTACACCTCCATAGACATCTATCGCGACCTACACTGCTGGGAGATGCGTTTCAATTGGGTCCCCTTTGGCTACTACAAATCATGGAATTTCCAAATCAACATCAAGGCCAGCAGCCTCAAGGACGTCAAGTATACCAAACAACAGTCTTATCAGTCCAACCGCGGCTACTATTCCTATTAGTCCAATCTCCTTTATTATAGCCTCAAACCTCAATCACCATGAACGAAAAACTCTATTACCCCATCGGCGAGGTCGCCCAAATGCTGAATGTCAGGCCCTCTCTCCTGCGCTTTTGGGAGACCGAATTCACCGAAATCAAACCCCATAAGAACAAGAAAGGCACCCGATTCTACACTGCTGACGACATTGAGTTGCTCAAGCGTATATACCACCTTACCCGCAACTGCGGCTATACCCTTGACGGTGTCCGTGAGCAGCTTCGTACTAACACCCAGCTCGATGAGAAAATGCAGCTCGTCCAGACCCTCACCGAAGCCCGCCAATTCCTAACTGCCCTCAAAGAGACACTTTGAACCCAAATTGGTCATTAGGCCGACATTTCAATCTATTTCACTTTTTTAGGCCTATTTATGCCATATCAGCATTTCTTTCGGCATCTTGGCCACATCCTTGTCTTGACGTAGCCCGCTACGCCTGCGACAGTGATGCTGTCCATCTGCTCGAAACAAATCACAAATCCTAACGACCGATTTGGGTTGAAATATAAGCGTTCAGCAAGAGGGCTTTCTATTGCACCCTTTTTTATCTTCGCGTAGTAGTAACATTTTTTTAGGGTACTTCTCTAAATTGCCCTAGAGGGGCAGACCCTCAATAACGTTGCAAAGCAGAGAGCCCGGAAAGCAAGCTTTCTTAGTCGAGGTCAGGCAACGTCTCCTCAACTCTTGAGACCATCGCCCAACTCACCGGCCTTCCCTCCGCGGTAATCTAAGCAGACCGCTGCCTGCTATTCCAGCACCGCCTTCATCTCCGCATCGTTGCGGTAGGTCATCTTGCGGTAAGGGTTCTCCTCGTCCTTCTGACGGCTGCGGCGCACCTGGTCAGCCACAAAACCCCGTAGGGTGGCATAGCGTTGCAGCAGTCCCTGCCACTCCGTCTCCCCTATGGTTCGCACCTTGCATAGTTCGCACAGTGTTTGGTAGGCATGCTTGCGGCAGAGCGAGGGGTACTCCCCCCACCATTGTTCATATCGCTGGTGAATCTCCGCCCAGTTTGTCACCTTCCCCTGCTCAATATCGGCTATCAGGCCGTCCACCGCTTTCTGTGGCACTAGTTGGCCGCCCAGATTAACCCATTCCCTTTCGCGGGGGTCTTTGCCCAGTTCGGGGTCTGGCAGTGGTGCTTCCGTTTCCTCGCCCGCCAGGGTACTCATTGCGTAGTATATCAGCATCTCCTCATAGGCCTTATAGCCCTCAGTCCATTTCAGCACCACCGTCTTCCGCTTCCCCTTCTCCATGCCGTAGGCCTGCACCACCATCTTAGTGTTATCCTTCCCCGTGGCTGCGTGCCCTTCGTGGTAAGCCTGTTCTACCCAGTATTTCAGCAGCATGCGTCCATTCATCATCTCCTCTGCCGTGTCGGGGGCGAAAGGCGAAAAAACAATATGCTGCCATTTCTTCTTGCGGCGGTCTCGCTTTGCAAACTTCGTCTTGTTGCGCTCTAGGGCATACATGTTGTACATCCACCAGTAGGCCGGCATCACCTCCAGACGGTCCTTGGCCACGTTGTTGTTCACCAAGGCAAAAGGCAGCGTAATGCTCAGCTCCGACGGATAGTCGCCCTTGGCCAGCAAGGTGTAGGAGGCAAAACTCGACGAGTGCTTCAGGCTGGTGCAAAGTCCTGGCCAGAACCCTCTTCCGGCCACCAGCTCGTTGTCAGCTGTGCGCCCGTTGTGGTTCGACCCCACCGTGCACCCCGCCGCCAAATTGCTCTGTCCCATCACCAGCGAGGCAATCAGGAACGAATTATTGTGGTGCTGCTCATGGGCCGGAAAAACAATGCTGTTGCCCACCTCGCAGCGCGCAATGGTAGAGTTGTCGCCCACCACAGTGTCGTTCAGCCTTGCGCCCATCTCCAGATGCACATTCTCCCCAAGCAGGAATCGCACTGCCATGCAGCCATACTCGCAGCGGCAGCCATAGCCCACCACTCCGTCGGCCAGCACTACGCAGTCCTCAATGCGGGTGGGCGACTCCGCGTCCGAAAGCACCGCCACATTGTGCAGCGTTCGGCAGTTCTTTATCACGCAGTGGCTTCCCACCTGGCCGTAGCCCCCCTCCTGCGAGCACAACTCTTGGCGTGTCAGCCGTTCCAGTTGCTCCACCATTTTGCCGTGGTCGCGATATTTGGCCCACAGATAGCTGTCCGTCACCCTCATTCCGGCAAAAGGCAAAATCTGCCTTCCCCCGTTCTCGTTCATCGGCTCCATCCAGGCGTAGGCCTCCTCTAACGTGGGGCGGCTGGCCGTCATCTCGTCAATGTTGAACAGCAGGCAGCCCTCCCCCACGCAATATCCGCTCAGCATCCTCACATTGTGCAGGGCGCAGTGGCTGCCCACCGTTGTCTCCGCCAGCATGCAGTTGTATATGCCTTCAGGCAGACTCAGGTCTCCGTCCTGCAGGCTTCCCTGCCGCAGGGCTCCCAGTCTCACCTGGCCCATAAACACATTGTTCCTCACCAGCCCACAGTCCAGCTCCCCGCTCACCATCACCCGCTCCCATTCTGTGGAGCGGTTGCCCTGCTGCTCCAGCTGTGCAATCTCTTGGTCTGTCAATGTTCTATATCTGTTCTTACTCATGGCAGTCATCTCTTTTAATGTCCATATTCAAATTGCAAATTTCGCAAAAAAAACCGACATAACGTCTTTTCCCGCTCTTTTTTTCCTTCCCCCACCCCTGCGTGCCCCTCGCGGGCAGCAGTCTAGCCCATGCCTTTGCGCCTCTTCATAGTCTTCTTTTACTATTAAATAAAGTTAAATTCATCCCTGCCATCAACTTTTAGCCTTCAGATTGGTTATTATATAATAAAAGCACGCTAACACTATGCACACCGACACCATGTCCGACACTGACCGCAAACGATTCGACGACTTCATCCGTCGTCATTCGTACCTCATCCAGAGCCTCTACCTCCGTCGTTCCCGGGGCGACAGAGTTTTTTTGTCGCGACCTTGTTCAGGAGTGCTACATTTACCTATGGCGCTACTTCCCAGCCCTCAGTCCCGATGCCACTCCCATCCAGCAGTCCTATTGGGTCTATTGGCGCTGTCGCAGCCTCTTCTCCCATCTGGCCCGCCAGAAAAACAACCTCCAGTTTGTCGCTTTCAGCCAACTCCTCGACCCCGACCTCCTACTTTCTGCTGTTGACCCTACTAACCTGTTTTTATCGTAACGGCAGAAATATTTTTTTATTCTAAACGAAAATAAAATGTAATTTTGTGCTATAATAAAGAACGTCATAAAAAAGAACAAAAATATGAAATACAAAGTATTATATCTATTCTTAGTCCTTGTTGTGTTTTGCGGGAGCCACCTCTCGGCCCAAGCACCCGAATACCGCTGGGGGGAGTACTATAAAGGGAATGAGTATTCAACGGGCTCTCATTATGATATAATTCATTCCACTGCCTTCGACAGTGCGGGCAATGTGTATGTCTTCGGCCAGTATGGGGTGAGGGGCCGGTTCGACCGCAGCATATATATCTGCCCCATGGACGACACGGTAGGTTTCGTACAGGCCAATGTTGGCTTCGGCTGCTTCCTGGCCAAGTTCGACACCTTGGGTACATTGCTTTGGTGCAAATCCATCCTTTCGAATAGGGATCCCCTAGACAAGCCGCTGAACATGGTGCTGAAAGACGGCAGGATAACGATAGCCGTACAAAGTTGGTACATGAGAGGACTCTTCAATAATGACTGGTATTGGATGTTCGACACCCTCTATAATTGGGATGGGGCTTGGTTTCGCTGGAAGACTTTCACTATCTTTGCTACCTTTGATTTGGACGGCAACCGTACCGACACCCACTTCTTGGTATTGAACAACGGAGTGTCAAACGATGTATTGGCCGATAGCAGATGGGCTGATGGTGATTCGCCGGATATACTGCCCAAATTTACCATCGATGCCGACAAAAACATATGCCTGTTCGGGAATATTGCCGACTGTGCTTCGTTGTTGTGGGTGCCTGGCCACGACCCCTATATCCAGCTGGACAACGACACCAA
>DFDY01000183.1 GCA_002368955.1 Bacteroidales bacterium UBA3816 | reverse complement strand
CACATGCCGAGGAAGAAGGCGAAAATCATGTTGTCGATAAATATCGACTTGATAAATATATTGATATATTCCATAATATTTGCTTTTATCTTTTAAACGGTATGTGTTTCTTTAGTCTTCTTGAAGCTCTTTGTCCTTGGTACGCTGAATCCAGATAATCAGACCCACCAGTATCAGTGCCATGGGAGCCATGATGACCAGGCCGTTGTTTTCATAGCCAATCTTGTACATGCCCAGTTTCTCCATGACGGGGTAGCCCCAGAGGGTTCCACTGCCGAAAAGTTCACGGACAAAACCCAGGATGACCAGGATGATACCATAGCCCAAGCCGTTGCCGATACCGTCCATGACAGACTCCATCGGTTTGCGACTCATGGCGAAGGCTTCCAAACGACCCATGACGATACAGTTGGTGATAATCAGGCCTACATACACCGACAGCTGCTTGCTCACGTCATAGACGAAAGCCTGCAGCACCTGGTTGACCAGGATGACGAGGGTGCTCACCACCACCAGCTGCACGATGATACGGACACGGGGCGGGATGGTGTTGCGCAGGCAGGAAATAATCAGGTTGGACAGTGCCACCACCACGGTGACCGAGATGGCCATCACGACGGCAGGCTTCAGTTGTGCGGTGACTGCCAGACAGGAGCATATGCCCAGCACCTGCACGGTGATGGGGTTGTTCTTGGCCAGCGGAGTTGTGAATATTTTCGAAAAGTTACTCATGGGTTACCTCCTCTTCAATAGCATTCTCTACTGCGCCTTCCTCAGTGGCTGCGGGGACAGCACCACGGTTGGCGTCGATGAATTTCTGATAGCGCATTAGGTCAACACGCAGCATCTCGTCCACACCGTTGGAGGTCATGGTGCCACCAGTGATGGCATCAACCTCGTGCATGGCGGCTGCGTCGGCATTCTTCTTCACGGCAATGGAAACCACCTGGCCGTTCTCGTCAAGAATCTGCTTGCCGATAAACGGAGCCTGGAATTTCTCAGTGGTGATTTCGGCACCCAAACCGGGGGTCTCGCTGTCGTGGCTGAAGGTCACGCCGATGACGGTGTTCATGTCGTCGGCCAGAGCAATATTGCTATAGACTGGCCCCCACAGGCCGTTGCCCTGGGTGGGGATGACATAACCCTTCTTTCCGTCTTTGTTGAAGACGTACACAGGGAAAGCACCCTTTTGGCCGCTCTTTTCAAGGGTCTGCTGCTCTTTCAACTTGATGTCGAAGGCACGAACCTCGCCCTGCTCCATCTTTTCATCCTTGATGTTATAAACACTTATGGTAGTACCATCAGTGCCTACGGTCAGCTCTTGGTCGAAATACTGCTGGTACATCTCAGCGGCTTCGTCGCGAGTACAGTTCACGCCGATAGCCTGCAACAGCACTTGCATTTTCTCGTTGCGGATGTTGTTGTTCTGTTTCTCCTTCAGGCTCATGGCCACCACCGTGAGCAGCACGGCTGCGATGGCCACGATAATGGCGGAGTAGATGAAAATATATGTGTTGCTAAACTTTTTCATGCTTTGACCTCCTTTCCTTCAACCAACGCACGACGTTGGCGTTTCTTGATGTTGGACTGGATGATGCAGTGGTCGATAAGCGGTGCAAAACAGTTCATCAGCAGAATGCTGAGCATCATGCCTTCTGGATAGGCGGGATTCAGCACGCGCAGCAGCACGGCGAAAGCACCAATCAAGATGCCGTATATCCACTTGCCACAGTTGGTTTGGGCACTGGTGACGGGGTCGGTAGCCATAAACACGGCGCCGAAGGCAAAGCCACCCATGATGAAGTGGTAGTAGAACGGCAGCTGCATGTACTCGTTAGCACCGATGGCATTGAACAGCAGGCCCATGGCACCGCCGCCCACAAAGACGGCCAGCATGGTGCGCCAGCTGGCAATACCGCTCACCAACAGGATGATAGCACCCAGTGCAATAGCGATGACCGAGGTCTCGCACGTGCTGCCAGGTATAGTGCCGATAATCATGTCCAAGGCCGAGGCTTGGGGCTTCAGACCCGTAGCCAGGTCTCCCATCGGGGTGGCACCAGTCAGGGCGTCGCTGCCCCACATGTCGGCAGCAATCCACACCTTGTCTCCCGACATGTGGGTGGGATAGCTGAAGAACAGGAAGGCGCGTGCCACCAAGGCGGGGTTGAGGAAGTTCATACCCGTGCCGCCAAACACCTCTTTGGCAAAGATGACCGCAAAGGCAACAGCCAGGGCAAGCTGCCACAGGGGGGTGGTGACAGGCACTATCATCGGTATGATGAAGCCGGAGACCAGGTATCCTTCATAAACCTCGTGGCCACGAATTTGGGCGTAGGTAAACTCAATGCCAAGGCCAACCACATAGCTCACCACAATCATGGGAAGCATGCGCACAAAGCCGAACCATAGGCAGTACCACCATCCAAAGCCTTCCAGCCCCATAGCCATGCGGGCCTCAGAAGTCTGGTAGCCGATGTTCCACATGCCGAACAGCATGGCGGGCACCAAGGCAATCACAACCGTAATCATGGCGCGTTTCAGGTCCACGGCGTCGCGCACGTGGCTTCCGCGCTTGGTCACCTTGTTGGGGGTGAAAGCGAAAGTCTCAAACCCGCCGAAAGTCTGCGAAAGCCAGCTCAGTTTGCCGCCCTCGCTGAAGGTGGGTTTAATCTTGTCGATAAAGTTTCTTAAACCATTCATTTGCATCACATGGCCTCCTTTCTTAATGTCTCCAGAGCCTCACGGATGACAGGCTGGATGTCGGTTTTTGATGTGTCAATAAATTCGCACAGGGCAAAATCTTCGGGTTCCACCTCGTAGATGCCCAGGTTCTCTTGCAGCTCCATGTCACCAATCATGCAGGCCTTGATGAGCTGTACCGGGTAGATGTCGAAGGGGAACACTTTCTCAAAGTCGTCGGTCACCACCAGGGGGCGTACTTCGCCGTGTGTGTTTGTGTCGAAGACCGGTTTGGTGCAGTCGGGCAGCAGGGCTTGCGCTTTCTTGCAACGGGCAAAGAAACCGCTCAGGAAGGTGCGGCTGAAACTGAACTTCTTCAGACCAGGCATCAGCCAGCCCATAAAGTCGTAGTAGTCGCCCTCGGGCAGAATGCTCAGCAGACTATCATATCCGCCAACGAAACCGTTTGCGTTAATTTGTGTGCCGCTGAGGACATTGCCGCTAATCAGACGGTTGCCGCTCATGCTTTCCGAACTTTCCAACCGAGGATAGTTGCTGTTGCTGGTTTGTCCGGCCACCAGGGTCTCCACGCAAGCGCCCGCGTAGGTGCGGAAATAGTGGGGTGCCTTGATTTGCGGACCTGCCACGGCCACCACGCGCTCAGGGCAATAGATGCCCGTAGTGGTCAGTCGGCCCAGGGTGGCAATATCCTGTGGGTTCATAGTCCATACCACCTCGCCCTTGTTGATGGGGCAGATTTGTGCAATTTGTGGGCCTACGTTGCCAGCAGGATGTGGACCGTTGACGATGTGCAACTCCACATTCTTAGCCACGGTGTGAGCCACTTTGTTCATCAGCTTCTGGCCATTGCGGAAGCAGAGGTGCAGCTTGCCTTCGGTCAGTGTGGCCAAGGCTTCCACTCCGTGTGCAAAGTCGTCTTCGCGGCCCTGCAGCAGGTAGTCGTAGTCTGGAGCCAAGGGGGCACTGTCGAAGCAGCTCACCACGATGGCCTTGGGTTTGTCGTCGGGATTGGCCACGGTGCCAAATGGACGCTGGCGCAGCATGGGCCACAGTCCACACTGCAGCATCTGCTCTCTCAGGTTTTCTGCCTGAGGCAGGGGGGTGGCCTCTGCATTCTCGTCCTTTTCCACCACCACGGCCAGCAAGAGGCGTTTCTCGCCCCTCACCACGGCCTTCACGCGACCTGCCACGGGAGCACAAAAGCGGATGCGGTCGTTCTTCTTGTCGCAGAACAGCGCGTCGCCAGCTTTCACCTTGTTGCCCTCAGCCACCAGCAGGCGGGGCACAAGCCCCACATAGTCGGTCGGCTTAACGGCGTAGGTGGTAATGCTGCGGGCATCGGTGGTCCTCAGCTCGGCAGCACCATTTATCGGCAAGTCCAGGCCTTTTTTAATATTAATAATATTTGCCATAGAGGATTATTAGTGTGTTTTTGTAGTGACTAAATCCAAGTTCCACGCTGGCATTGCGCCTTATGGGCTGCAATGCCAGTTTGAAACCTGGAGTTTAGACAGATAGGTCTTTCTCTATCCTATCTTGCTTTGTATTTTATCTTCTTTCTTCCAAACGATTAGTGGTTCAGAGGAACGCCTTCCACGAAGACGGGTTTCAGCATGTTCTCGGGCTGCATAATCTTGTCCAGCTGCTCCTTGGTCAGGTAGCCGTGTTCAAGTACCAGCTCATACACGCCGCGGCCGGTCTGGGTAGCTTCCTTGGCCACCTTGGTCGACTGCTTGTAGCCGATGTAGGGGTTCAGCATGGTAACAATGCCGATGCTGTTCTCAACCAGTTCCTTGCAGCGTTTCTCGTTGGCCACGATGCCATCAATGCAGAGGGTGCGCAGGGTGTCCACACCGTTCATCAGCAGGTGGATGCTCTCGAACAGGGTGTAAGCCATGACGGGCTCCATCACGTTAAGCTCCAGCTGGGCGTTGTCGGCACCCATAGCAATGCAGGTGTCGTTGCCGATAACTTTGTAGTTGATTTGGTTCATCACCTCGGGGATGACGGGGTTGACCTTACCGGGCATGATGCTCGAACCGGGCTGACGCTCGGGCAGGTGCACCTCCATCAGACCGCAACGGGGACCGCTGCCCATCAGGCGCAGGTCGTTGCAAATCT
Source organism: Bacteroidales bacterium UBA3816 (assembly GCA_002368955.1). Classification (GTDB taxonomy): domain Bacteria; phylum Bacteroidota; class Bacteroidia; order Bacteroidales; family P3; genus Colimorpha. Next base: position 3,946 of record DFDY01000183.1, on the reverse strand, counting down.
TGTTAATCTTCAGGCTCAGGCGTTTCATGGCACCGTGATACTGAATCATGCAGGTGGTAGCGCTGGTGGCCTCAATCAGGTTGTCGGCCAGATGGCAGTTCCAACCGGTGATGTCGCGGAGGGCCTGGTCGCAAGCCTCGGAATAGCCGGGCCATGCGCAAATGCCGGTTCCGATAGCGGTGGCACCCATATTGTGCACGAGGAACTCCTGAGCAGCGTGGTTCAGGTTCTCAATTTCCATGCGGATAGTGGCAGCAAAACCACCAAAGGTCTGACCCAGAGTCATGGGAACAGCGTCCTGCAGCTGGGTGCGGCCCATCTTGATGACGTGCTTAAACTCTTCAGCCTTCTTCTCCAGGCTCTCGGCCAGCTTCTCCAGATGGGGGATGAAGTCTAAGTGCTCCAGATACATACCCATGTGGATGGCGGTGGGGTAGGCATCGTTGGTCGACTGTGAGCCGTTCACAGTGTCGTTAGGCCAGCAGTACTGATATTCGCCACGTTTGTGACCCATCTTTTCGAGGGCGATGTTGGCGATAACCTCGTTGGCGTTCATGTTGGTGGAAGTACCGGCACCGCCCTGGATCATGTCCACGGGGAACTGGTCCCAATATTTACCTGCCAGAAGCTCGTCGCAAGCCTCCTGCACAGCTTTGCTCTGCTCGGGGGTAATCATGCCCACCTTGCCGTTGGCTATTGCGGCAGCCTTCTTGGTGATGGCGAGACCCTTAATGAAGTTGGGGAAATCGCTCAAGATATGGCCGGAGATTTTGAAGTTCTCGACAGCACGCAGGGTTTGTACACCATAATAAGCCTCTTCGGGAATCTGTTTTTCACCCAGGAGGTCGCTTTCAGTACGGAATTTTTGTTCTGCCATGTTGAAATGCTTTTAATGATTTACTAATATTTAATTTACTTTATTTTTATTATATGTCGTCTAAAATAATCTTTTTTATAACTTTTAGTCTCTTTAAGAAAATCTTCTGTCCCTCAAAGTACACTTTTTTTGCTATTATGCTAATGAATAGTTGCTTAAATAAAACTATACCCCAACATAATGCGCTGCAAATATAACAAAAAAAATTGAATATTTTTAGTATTAACAAAAAAAATACCTAAGAATGGTGATTCAACCTTCACCATATGGTCTCGATATAGCAGCAGAGGAATCGCTCCTTAGCTGTCGTCTTGCCGTCCCATCCTGCATTCAAACAATTGAGGTGATAGGAAATAAGTGTTTTCTACCACCTCATAAGTGTTTTCTATTGTATAGTGAATAAAGGCTGCTATTGTACAGCGTTCATTGCCCATCTTTATAGCTTATCGTAGTCTGCGGCTAGGGATTCGGCTTGGCCGAAGAAGAAGGAGGCCACTTGGTTGAAGTCCATGTTTAGGTCTTTGCTCAGGCCCACACGGTCTTTGAAGATGGCCACGTTGTACCATTGCAGACACTGGAAGGAGCGGTGGAAATAAAGGCGTTGCAGCTCTTCGCGGGTGGGCTGGTGCCCCACGTAGGCCTCTAAGAGAGAAAGTGCCTTGTCGAACCCAGCATTGCCATAGCAGGCAATATCGTAGAAGGGATCGTTCATGCCGGCAAACTCCCAGTCCAGAACATACAGCCGGTCGCCGTCAATCACCAGATTGGTGGGTTGGTAGTCGCAGTGGCAGGGCACCATCTTCACGTTGGAGTGGTTGAGGTGCATCTGGTCCAACCGGTTGCGGAGTTCGACATATTCGCGCGGGTGCGTGAAACCCACTTCGCGGCAGTAGCGCTCATAGTCCGACAGGCGGCCAAAAGCGTTGTAGTCGCGGAACCGCATATTGCTCTCGTGGATAAGTTTCAGGGCCTTGACCGACATTTCGTTGTAGGAGAACACGTCGGTGTCGGACATGATGGTGCCCTCCACATACTCGGCCAGTTTCTCGCCCGAGATAATCTCCACATATGAGGTGGCGTTGCTTATGCCCAGACGATTGACCTCTTGGATGTTGTCCCACTCTTCCACGCGGTCCACAAATTTCTCGGCATACTTGCCGGGCACACGGTAAGTGTATTTTTTGCCACGGGTGGTGACCACGTAGGTGTAGTTACTCATGCCCCCTTCGAGGCGTTTGACAATAGCGGCATCGTCGGTGTGCATCAGCGCATTCACGCGGGCGATGATATATTCTTCTACATTCATTGCGATGAGGTTTTTGGTGTTGTGTTATTTGATAGTTGTATTTGCGGAATTTTTCTGTGGCTGTGAGGCCTGTGGGCGGTTGCGGTATTGGGTGGGGGTCATGCCGGTCAGCCGCTTGAAAAGGTGGGTCAGGTGAGCCTGAGATGAGAAATCCAACTGCTCGGCAATGGCCTGGAAGGGCAACGGGGGGCGTTGGTCAAGCAACCCCTTGATATTGAACAGCAGGGTGGACTCGATGATGGCCTTGGGCGTGGTGTCGGCCATGCGGCGGGTGACCTGTGAAAGATAGCGGGGGCTGACGCCCATGCGGTCGGCATAGAAGTTGACATCGTGGCTGTGCGAACAAAGCTGTTCTTGTAGGGTGAGAAACTCGCGATAGAGCCTCACCGATCGGCCCGGCACCTCCTCTTTCATGCCTTTCATGGGCAGCAGTAGTGATGTCTTGCGGATGGCATCGTCCAGCGTGGCCCCTTGGTTGAGATAGACCGCTATGGCGGAGCAAATCTCGTTGCTGCGGCCGTGGCTGGCCCCAGCCTGGATGACCCGCTCGGCCTGAAAGTGGGCGGCATCACCCTGCCTCACCACCAGCAGCGAACACAGGGGCACCAGCTCTTTTTGCACCAGACTGATGAGGCTGTCGTCCATCAGCTGCTCTTCGCGGGCCGAAAAGACCACAGGCGAATAGAGAATCCACTTGGGTCGGTGCCTCCGTAGGCTCTGCACGATGGCGTAGAGCGAGGCGGCATTGCGTATCATGCCTATCTTGACCACCTGGGGTGCCGCATCGTCGGCCACGGCATCAATCTGACGCTCTATGACCGGCGCAGGGATGTCGTAGAACTCCTGTATGCCCAGTGAGTTCTGCAGTGTGATGCTGGTCACCACCGACATGGCCTCTGCCCCCAGGGAGGAGATGGTGCGGATGTCGGCCTGTATGCCTGCGCCGCCGGTGCTGTCGGAACCTGTGATGGTCAGTATGGGTTTCATCTGCTTTCAGTGCGTTTTGGGTCGCCCCTGCAAGTCGGTGGGCGTGGGCAACTGTCTGTTTTAACAACCGTTGCACACTGCCCCGGCTTTCATAAGGCAATGCAAAATAACAAAGAAATCAGCAATTGGCAAAATAAAGTTCCGAAAATTGTAAATATTTTCGCAAAGTCGCAAACCGCCTCCCACCCATGCCCTTCGCCAGCCAAATGATTGGCACGCTATTTGATAATCATTTTTTCTGGTTTAGAATACTAAAAGCAGTTCCTTGGCCGTTATAGCGAACAGAAAAAAACATACAATATGCCTAAATTCGAATATCATAACACCCCTGTGCTGCTGCTGACAGGCTATCTGGGCAGCGGCAAGACCACCCTGGTCAACCACATCCTCTCCAATAAGAAAGGCATCAAGTTTGCCGTCATTGTCAACGACATCGGTGAGGTGAACATCGATGCCTCCCTCATTCAGCAAGGCGGCGTTGTGGGCAAGAAGGACGAGAGCCTGGTGGCCCTCCAGAACGGCTGCATCTGTTGCACCCTCAAGTTGGACCTCATCGAACAACTGACCGAAATTATGCAGCGCGGCACTTTCGACTACATCGTTATTGAAGCCAGCGGCATCTGCGAGCCCGAACCCATCGCCCGCACCATATGCTCCATCCCCCGCATGGAGGCCAAATACACCCAGTATGGCATTCCCCGTCTCGACTGTGTGGTCACCGTGGTCGATGCCTTGCGCATGCAGAGCGAGTTTGCCAGCGGCGACAAACTGCTGGG
>DFDY01000203.1 GCA_002368955.1 Bacteroidales bacterium UBA3816 | reverse complement strand
TTTGGCACCCCAATGTGCGCGAGTTTCTGCGCCTGATGCGTCGCTGCAAAGGCTACTGCAAACAAAATCCCCACCTTTGGCCTTTGCTGGAAGACAGCAGGGTTTATCAAAACTATCTCAAGTATCTTGATACCTTAGGAGCTTGGGTGCGTGATTGTGGATAAAAAAGAGGCTTCCGATCGGAAGCCTCTTTTTTATTGATCAATATTTGTAGAAACCTTCGCCGGTCTTGCGCCCGAGGAGGCCTGCACGAACCATCTTGCGCAGCAAGGGGTGGGGACGGTACTTGGGATCGCCGAATTCCTTGTAGAGCACTTCCATGATGGCCAGATTCACATCGTTGCCGATGAGGTCGGCCAATGCCAAGGGACCCATGGGATGGTTGGCGCCGAGCATCATGCATTTGTCGATGTCTTCGGCAGTGGCAATACCGTCGGCGAGAATTCCGACAGCCTCGTTGATCATGGGGATGAGGATGCGGTTAACCACGAAACCGGGTGCTTCCTTCACCTCGACGGGTTGCTTGCCGATTTCAGTGGCGAGGTCGATGACGCACTTGCAAACCTCATCGCTGGTGAGCTGACCACGGATGACCTCCACCAAGGCCATACGGTCGGCAGGGTTGAAGAAGTGCATGCCGATGAACTGGGCGGGACGCTTGGTGCAAGCAGCGATCTCGGTGATGGAGAGCGAGCTGCTGTTGGTGGCGAAGATGGTTTCGGGTTTGCAGATGCCATCGAGTTCGGTGAAGACATCTTTCTTGAGTTGCATCTCCTCAACAGCGGCCTCGATGACGAGGTCGGCGTCGGCGAAGGTGGCATAGTCGGTGGTGGTGGTGATGTTCTTGAGTAGTGCATCGACGGCCTCCTGGGTCATTTTGCCTTTCTCAACCAGTTTGCCGTAGCCTTTGGCGATGGAGGCCATCGCCTTGTCGAGGCTGGCCTGCGTACGGCTTTTCATGACGATGGGCATCTTGGTGGCGAAGGCTTTCACAATGCCTTTGGCCATCGTGCCGGTTCCGATAACACAGATTTTCATGTTGCTGAATATTTAATTGTTAAACGATTATTTTCCTTGGAATTCGCATTTGCCTTTCTCGAGGAAGGCTTTCATGCCGTTCTTCTGATCTTCAGTGGCGAAGCAATGGCCGAAGATGCTGCTCTCGTTCATGATGGCCTCGTCGGCCTCCATGTCCCACTCGGTGTTGATGCAGAGTTTGGCGGATTTGACGGCGAGGGGTGCCTGTGCGGCAATCTGGTTGGCTATCTCGAGGGCTTTCTCCATCAGTTCGGCCTGAGGCACTACCTCATTAACCAAACCGATGCGGAGAGCCTCGTTGGCCTTGATGGCGCGGCCGGTATAGATGAGTTGCTTGGCCATACCCATGCCCACCAAGCGTGCCAAACGGACGGTACCGCTGAAGCCGGGGATGATGCCGAGTCCCACCTCGGGTTGGCCGAACTTGGCGTTGTCGGAGCAGATGCGTATGTCGCAGGCCATAGCCAGCTCGCAGCCACCGCCGAGGGCGAAGCCGTTGACGGCGGCAATGACGGGCACATGGAGGGTCTCCAGTTTGCGGAATACGCCGGCTCCACGGCTGCCGAAGGTCTGCCCTTGCGTCACGTTGAGGGTGGCCATCTCGCTGATGTCGGCACCTGCAACAAAACTCTTCTCGCCGTCGCCGGTGACGATGAGGCAGCGGTATTTGTTGCAATCGAAATGGGTCAGGTAGTCGTCCAGTTCATTGAGGATGGTCGTGTTGAGGGCGTTGAGGCTTTTGGGGGCGCTGATGGTGAGGATGGCTACAGCACCAAGCTCTTCTATTTTCAGATGTTCGTACATCATGTTTGTGATTTGATTTGGAATGCAAAATTACTAAATAAAGCCGATATGGCCAAAAAAGATTTCACAGGGTCAGTCCCAGAAGGTGTTGCTGCCGTCGTTCGTCCAATTTTCGTGGCTGCTGTAGCTTTGTACTTGGTCGTTGGTTCCGTGGGTTTCTTCCTGCCAGAACGGCAACTGATCTTTGATGCCCGACCCCGAGAGGGCATAGCCCCGTTCGGTCTTGAAACGAACCACCGTCAGTGTGGGGGTGATGTATGGTTTTTTGTTTTTCATAATATTATAATATTTCTTGATTGGCACCGGTGCCGGAACGATTGCTGGAAAAACCTGAGGTGTTGTCATTGCTGTTGGTTGTCCATGATGAGGATATACCATAGCCGTAATGAGGTCCAATATAAACGGATGGAGAAGCGTCAATGCGTCCTGAAATCGTGTTTGACTCAGAACGAATAGCGGGGTTGGTGGAATTCCAATAGCCGATAAGCCCTCCAGCATAGACATTGGTGGCGCTGAGGTTGGCATTCACATTAACGGTACAATTGCGGATGGTATCGAATGAACCAATGTTTGAATTCCGTTCACTGAAGATACCGCCGAAACGGATGGTGGTGAGGTCGGAGAGTGTTAAGGTGTTGGTCTGAGAATAATTGCAGTTTTCGAAATTGATTGCTTTTCCGGGTACAATATATCCGACGATGCCGCCGAAGTCAACAATTGTGGCAACTCCAGGCTGTAGGGTAATGTCGGACACTTTGCAGTTGGTGTAGGTGAAATTATTATTGGCAAAATGTTCGGCACAGATACCGCCCATATAGCAGGGTTTTCCTCCGAGAGAGGCTCCTGTATAGATGAGAGTTAGATTACTCAAATAGATGTTTTGTAGAGAACATGTGCTTTTGAAGATGCTTACCAATCCCACCCAAGCGCCATTGTTAATGTAGCTGCTGGAGATGGTGAGGTTTGAAATCCAGTTGCTGCCTCCGTCGATGGCTCCGGAGAATGTGATGTTTTCGCCGATGGGCTGTACTGTGATACCGCTCATGTCGAGGGGGCGGGTAATGACATAATGTTTTTTGTTATATTTGGTATTGCTGCCTTGCGCTTGCGGGTCGTCCCATTGGCCGTTGATGGCCTGCACCATCAGACGGAAGTCGGTGGGGGTGGCGATTTGCGGATGGTGGCTGCCATCGACGGGGAAGAGCGACGAGAGGGTGACGTCGGCCTGCCCGCTGTTGATGTTCACAGGCACATAGCCCAGGATTCCACGGTTGAGGATTCCACCACTGTTTTGAGTGCGACTGAAGGTGTGTTTGGTACCCTGGAGATGGCCTTCGACGGTGATGGAGAAATTGACGGTGCCTCCCACGGCAGGAATCGGTATCTGGACGCTTTGGGTACCTGCCTCCACGAAAACAAGCTGGTCGTGGTCGAACAGCATCTCCACGGTGTTGCTGCCGCTGGTGCCTGTCTGGGTAATCCCGTCGATGGAGGCAAGGTCGTAGGTGAAACTGCCGCTCATACGGTAGCCTTGGGTGGTTCCCACTACGACGTGATCGACCGAGAAGCCTTTTGGTGCGGTGATTTGGATGGTGAGGGCACCGGTGAGGTGGCGGAAATAGAGACGTCCGTCGCCGTCACCATAGTAGCCCAACGGAGCATCCAACACCTGATGACTGCCGTCGGTCTTATACTGGTAGGTGTCTGGCAGTTCAACAGTAACATTGCCGCCGTCACGGCTGCGGAAGATGGAGGCAGGGAATACTCCATAGTAAGTTTCCGTGACCGGCACATTTTCGATATAGGCGGTGGCCGGATTGCTGGAGTTGACGTTGAGTGTGTATTCCGTGCCGTTGATGTTCACTTTGTCGCCGGTCTGCCAGTAGGCGTTCACATCGTCGATATACATCTTTTGGTGACCGCCCAACCCTTCGGCAGCGATTTCAAGTCGGTTGTTGCCTTCTTTGACGGGGGAGTCTTCCTTCTGACAGCCTCCAAGCATCATGGAGAAGAGCAGTATGCCGATTGTTGTTGGCTTGTTGATGGATAAAGAGTGATGGTGCATTTGTTTGGAATTGTTTTTTCGGGATGCAAAAGTACATATAAAAAAACACATGGCAAAATATTTTCTTGTAAATGACGTTTCTCCAATAAGAAAACTCCATTATGGATACACCTATTCTCAACGCCCACAATAAAGAGGAATACCCGCCGATGCATACGGCGGAGCATATACTGAACCAGACGATGGTGCGGATGTTCGGCTGCCCGCGGTCGCGCAACGCCCATATAGAACGCAAGAAAAGCAAATGCGACTACCTCCTCGACGCCTGTCCCTCCGAGGAGCAGGTGCAGGAGATTGAGCGCCGCGTGAACGAGGTGATAGCGCAGCATCTGCCCGTCAGCTATGAGTTCGTGAAGAGGGGAGAGGTGCCGCCGGAGGTGGACCTCTGGAAGTTGCCCGACGACGCCAGCGAGACGCT
>DFDY01000005.1:7172-17157 GCA_002368955.1 Bacteroidales bacterium UBA3816 | reverse complement strand
GGGTCGAACCACAACAGGCAGCACATCAGCTGCACCAACAGAATGTCCCAACTGTGCCCCTGTGCCGCGTGCAGGCGCTCATGCTTCAGCACCAGCTGCAGCTCGGCATCGGACATACCGCCTCGCCCTGCCACGATATAGCGAAAGAAAGAAAACGACGGCTCTTCCCTGTCGGTCACAGCCTCTTGGAAGTGACCATGAAGAACAAACTCATACTTGCGCAACTTGCGACACAGCACAGCATAACGCACGACCAGCAACAGCACTCCCAGAGCCACACCGACCCCATAGATAATACTCAGCACCTGCCACACGTCAACCCCCTGTGAGGCCGACACATCTACACTCTTAATGGATTGATTATTTATAGATATTTCTGGCGTACCACCCAAATCAGAAAAATCCAGCAAATAGCCCCCACCCCCTATTACCGTCGGGGGAACAACAGCCATCTGAGGGTGCACCAGTGGCAGCAGCAAGCTCAGCAACAGGGTCGCCAACAAGAAGAATCGGTTCAGACGCAAACAATGCTCTTTCCTCAAGAGCAGATGGTAGGCAAGCCAGAACAAAGCCGTGCCTAGGGTGGCAAAAATAAGATAACGTATCATGACTCAGTATTATTAGTAGATGGTTCTAACGACTTGGTCAACGCCTCCAAATCCTCAATAGTTACCTCCTTCTTGTCAACCAAGAAAGAAACCATATTGCGGAAAGAGGAACCAAAATAGTGTTTGGCAAAATGGCCCAGCATCCCAGTGGCATAATCCTCCTGACTAATCAATGGGTAATACCTGTTGGACTTATTGAAAGTCTCGTGAGCCACAAAGCCCTTCTTCTCCAAAATTCTCACCACAGTAAGAATCGTGTTATAGGCCGGTTTGGGCGGTTCAATGGCTGCCACAATCTCATTGGCAAAACCTTGTCCTACTGACCAAATGGCCTGCATCACCTGCTCCTCAGCACGGGTTAGTTCTTTCTTTTCAGACTCTCTCATAACTATAAAATGTATTTTGTAATTATTTTTTTAGTTATATAACGCAAATAAAAATATAATATTGTATTTCTACAAAAAAAATTTTAGAGCACATATAAGATGTGTTCTATTAATTCAATCTTGAGAGGGTTGGCATCTCCTCTTTCGCGATGCTCAGCAATCGAAAATCTACTGGACTTTCTTCACCCCGACACGCAGATGGTATTTGCTGAATACACCACACGCACAAAAAGAAGTTGCCATCTTTTTGGCTCTTCATACAAATGCATAGGTGAGTCACAGAGGAGTGTACACTTGTCTTTTTCCGTTGCTTGCAGAAAACTCTTTTTCCGCTTTGGCTGATTTGCAATCCTCCAAAACTAAATACCATTATCTTGTGGAATGGATGCTGCTCTCATTGGCTCTTTCAACAAATATATTTAGGCCACACCAGTTGGGGCATCAAATCTACATTAATCATAGGAGTTCGCTGGCGAACTTTTTTTTCCTGATGTAGTAATGAGACGTACAGGGGTGCTCAAAATAGAAGCAGTCCGACCCGAAGGCCGGACTGCTGGGAAAATACAATCTACTTTTAACAAAAAACCATTACAGGTTGAAACGGATGCCAAACTCGTGGATGCTTTTTTCGTTCTGGCCGTTGGTGGTGTAGGTGGGCAGGAGGTTGAAGTAAACCTCGAAACCAGGGGAGAAGATGAGCCAGCGGCTTTGGGTTCCGATGGCGACATCGCAGCGGAAGTTGTTGAATTTAGCCCCGTTGGGTAAAGACTTGAAACCAAAGTTGAAGCCGGGGGTGACGCCTAAGTACCAGCCGTGGTCGTTGTCTTTGTTGATGTGGGAGAGCTTGAGAGGGAGAATGATTGAGTTGTAGGAACGCACTTCCTCGTTGTTGTTGAATCCACCTGCGCCAGCATCCAGATGGCTGTAGTAGTAATTGGTGAAACGATAGCCCAGGCCGATGTTGCAGTCCCAACGTTTGGCAATGGGACGGTGGTAGTCGATGACGACACCGAGATTGTAGCCAACGGCATTAAACAGGTTGTTGGTGCCATAGAAGCGGCGGTCGGTGAGAATGGTGGCGCTGGGGTCAGCGGTGAAAGAGGGTTTGCGACCCCACTTTGCATAGTTTTCCTGACGTTTGGCCTTCTTCTCGGCCTTTTTCTGATCTTTGCGGATGTCGTTCTGACGTTTGGCTTCCTCGCGTTTGATGCGGTTTTGCTCTTCCTTGGCGGCTTTTTCTTGCTGTTTGGCCTGTTCCTTGGCTAGGCGCTCTTCCTCTCTCTGCTGCTGCTTTTGGAGGCGTTCTTGCTCTTTTTGCTGCTGCTTGAGGAGCTCCTGTTGCTCCTGTTGCTGTTTTTTCAGAAGTTCATCGTCGTTTTGGGCATAAACTGCGCCTGCGGAGAAAAGCAGTGCGAGTAATACTACATAAAATTTCTTCATATTGCAAAGGTGTTAATTAATAGTACTTTTATTAAACAATATCAAGATAACGTATATTAACAAAGAATATTGTTTGAAGAAATAAAAAAAGGATTCGATTTCTCGAATCCTTTTTTTATTGTCGGGGCGAAAAGACTCGAACTTTCGACCCCTTGCACCCCATGCAAGTGCGCTAGCCAACTGCGCCACGCCCCGAACAATTTGTTTCGTTTGTGATTCTCATCCTCTCGAAAACGGTTGCAAAAGTACTACTTTTTTTTGTTATGACCAAATTTTTTTTCAAAAAAATTATTCATGCGGTAGTAGTTTCTGCTATTAGTTGTTGTAAACCAATCATTTATTGCTTTCGATTAAGACTGCAAAAATTATGTTCTTACTGGTTGCTGATGCCTCATTTTCGCCCTCGGAATTGCCATTTTTATATGAAATATGACCAGTGGAAGGGAGTGTTGAGATGAAGTATTGTTGTAAGTCTTTGATTCTACGTTCGATAATGAAATTGTTGAGTGCAGAGTCGGCTGTTTGGAAGCATTGGAGGGTGAGTTCTAACTTGACTTGAGGATTGTCGCGGAGGAAGTCTGTTAGAGGGGAAAGGGCCCGTTTGCCATCGTCAGAGAGTTCTATGTCAGCACCTTCACGATAGAGGTGGTCGAATACCATGGTACGGTTGAGTGGGAGATAGGAGAGTGTGATGTCGTGGCGATCGGTAGCCACCAGGAAATCTTCATTGGCCCGAATGGCAGAAGTGGTGGTTGAGTAGTTGAAATAGTTTTTGCATGAGACATGCAACTGGTAGTCGTTGCCAGGCTGTACAAAAATCTGGTAGTTCCCATTGGCATCAGTCACTGCCGAATTGATATTGCGACCCGAGCGCAACACTTTTACTTCGGCATTGGGTACAGCCCTTCCGCGTTCGTCAGCCACTTTGCCAGTGAGCATCACCCCATCGAGTTGGCCACTGAAACAATAGAGTTCTTGTCCTCCTCCGCGATTGGTAATCCAATAGCCACGCTGGTGATTGGGGGCAAAAGCCAAATCTATGTCGTTGCTGTCGCTGTTGATTGGTTCGGGAAGGCGTTGCACCTTGTAGTTGCCAAAGATGATGTTGTCCTTGGTGCTGCCTGGCCGTATGTAAACGGAGTAGAAGTCGTAGCATGACCCATTCTGCTGCAGATTGGTGGAATAAATGAGGTAATTACCATAGAATACAGGGTTTATCTCATTGCCAGAGGTGTTGATGGCGTTGCCCATATTCAGGGGTTTGCTCCACCGTTTGCCATTCCAAAAGGAACACCACAGGTCGTAGCCGCCAAGTCCGATTTTGTTCTGCGACGAGAATACCATCATGCTGCCGTCGGGAGAGAAAGTCGGGTGATAGATGGCCATATTCCAATTGGCTATCAGACGATTCTTACGGCCTCGATTCTTGACATGGACATAAAGCCCATAACGCCCACTAGACTCGTCCATACGGGAGAAGTAGAGCAGGCTGTCCTTGGGATTACGCACCACATAGTTGAAATCGGAACCCAGATAGTGTGCCAAGGTGTCGGGACGAAGCATGCTGACCATTCCGTCTGTCATCTCAGAGCCCACCATCACTCCATTGCTGCAGCCATAAAGACGCCCGTCAACGACAGTGAGGTTCTTGAGGCCCCACGATAGTTTTACGTTGTCTTGAGGGATAACGGTGATGGGCCGTTGTGCCTGAAGGGCAAAAGGTAGTAGCAGGGCAAGGATGAGGGCATTCTTTTTCATATGGGGTGTTTTTATTTCTCGAATGCGATGGGCAGGGCCTCTTTCATCTCATTGATATAGTGGAAAGAGAGTCCTGTGAGGTATTCCTGCGGGATGTCCTCTATGTCGCGTCGGTTATCCTCACAGAGAATCAAGTCTGTGATGCCCGCACGTTTGGCTGCCAAGATTTTCTCTTTGATGCCGCCCACGGGCGTAACCTGTCCCCGAAGGGTGATTTCGCCAGTCATGGCCACGGTGGGAATGACCCGTTTCTGCGTGAAGGCCGAGACCATGGCCACAAACATGGTGATGCCGGCCGAGGGGCCGTCCTTGGGTGTGGCCCCTTCAGGCACATGGATATGGATGTTGCTCTCCTCCACCTTTGCCATGTCCACGCCAAATTGATCGGCATTGGATTTGAGATATTCAAAAGCAAGGGTGGCCGATTCTTTCATCACATCGCCCAAATTGCCAGTCATGGAGAGGGTGCCTTTCCCTTTGCTGATGCTGGACTCGATGAAGAGGATTTCGCCTCCAACCTGAGTCCATGCCAACCCGGTCACTACACCCACTTTGGGCTCCGAGCCCCGTCGCTCGCTGTTGTGTATGGGGAGACCTAGGATTTCCTTGAGTTCTGAGGCATGGATGTTCTTGTCGATTTTCTGGCCGTCGGCAACCTGTACTGCCCGGCGACGGATAATCTTGGCAAGGGTCTTCTCCAGCTGGCGCACACCGCTTTCGCGGGTATAGTCATTGATGATGGTGGTGAGCAGTTCATTGCTAAATTTCAGTGCACGACGGTCAAAACCATGTTCGGACAATTGCTTGGGAATAAGATGTCGCTGAGCTATCTCCAGTTTCTCCTCCAGTATGTAGCCGCTCAGGTCTATTATTTCCATGCGGTCCAAAAGGGCGGGCTGAATGGTGCTGAGCGTATTGGCGGTGGCGATGAACAGCACCTTGGACAGGTCATAGTCTAGGTCCAGATAGTTGTCGTGGAAGGCACTGTTCTGTTCCGGGTCTAGAACCTCCAACAGGGCAGAAGTGGGGTCACCGTTATGACTCATTCCCTGCACCTTGTCTATCTCGTCCAACACAAAGACAGGGTTGCTGACGCCTGCTTTTTTGATGCTTTGGATAATACGTCCGGGCATGGCTCCCACATAGGTCCTACGGTGGCCGCGAATCTCGGCCTCGTCATGCAGACCGCCCAAAGCCACGCGCACATATTTGCGTTTCATGGCTGAGGCAATGCTCTTGCCCAACGAGGTCTTTCCGGTGCCCGGAGGTCCCACTAAACAGAGTATGGGGCTCTTCATGTCGCCTTTGAGGCTGAGAACGGCTATGTATTCGACAATACGTTCTTTGACCTTCTCCATTCCATAATGGTCTTTGTCCAACACCTTCATGGCATGGGAGGTTCGCAAATCGTCTTTGCTATAGTGGCCCCATGGGAGGTCGAGCAGCAGCTCGGCATAATTGATTTCGACAGTGTAGTCGGGTGTCTGTTGCGGGGTGCGGCGAATTTTCTCTATGCTGTTCATGAAGGCATCGTTCACAGCTTGAGGCCACTTCTTCTTGGCCGCGCGGTCAAGAAGGCGTTGAATTTCCTGGTCAGAGGCGTTCCCTCCCAGTTCGTCCTGAATGACCCTCATTTGCTGATTGAGGAAATACTCACGCTGTTGGCGATCCATCTCTTGGCGAGTCTTGTCCTGGATGTCCTCCCGGATGCGAAAATATTCTTGCTCCTTATGGATGAACTCCAGCACCATCTCGGCACGCTTCTCATAACCAAAGCAGTCTAAAAGCTGCTGCTTGTCGTTAGACGAAACGTCCAGATGCGAGGCCACATAGTTTACCAATATGCGGTCGCTTCCAATGTTGCTCAACGACCTCATCACATCTTTGGCTCCAAAGCCCCGTCCGTCATTCTTTCTTTGCTGCAGTTCGGCATAGCGTTTGCGAATGGCAGACACCAAATTGCGAAAAACACGCGGGTGTTCTTCCTTGAAATTCTCGTCCACTAAAGTGGCATGTCCCATATAGAACGGCTCAGTGCGGGTGATGCTCTCTAGGCTGCACTTCATCGTGCCCTGTACCACTGCCATACACTCGCCATGCGGCATGTCTATCACCCTCAACACACGTGCTATCACGCCGATGTTAAATAAGTCTTCAAGCGCAGGGGTATCGGTGTCGTTGCGTTGGGTGCAGGCGATGATGCGCAAACTCTTGCGTTCGGCTGTGCGCACCAACTGTAGTGAACTCTTGCGGCCCACAGAAATGGGCATCACCACACCGGGGAAAAGCACGTTGCTGCGTATGGGCAACAGTGGCATTTCGTCTGGAATGGAGTCCTCCACCAGCAAAAAAGATTCGTCATCCTTAGATACCAAGGGTATTATTTCGGCTCTCTGAGTCAAAGTGTCTTCTGCAGCTAGTTCGTCTATTTCTAAATCCATCTCTAATCGTTCTTCAGGAGTATTATATTTCTTCATTTAGTTGTATAATAGTCAGTTCAACATAATCTGCTTCTCCCTATTGGGAACTGTGCGACAACTATTATACGCAAAAACAAATAAAAAGTTTCAGTTATGTTAGTTCTTGTCGTCGTTTTTCTTCTGGATGAAAATCTCGATATTCTTTACTATCCAATTGATAAATACCACAGCGGCGACAGCTATGGCAGCGTGCCTCCACATGCCGAAGCCGCAGATGCAGCCCACGGCGGCGCTACACCATATGGTGGCGGCACTGCTGAGTCCGTGAATGGATAATCCATTCTTCATGATGACGCCGGCTCCTAAAAAGCCGACGCCGGTAACCACCTGCGAAAGCACTCGCAGGTTGTCGTTGTTTACCATTCCTCCACTCTCGATGGCAGCGGTGATGACGCTTTCTGATATCAGTATAAAAATACAAGCCCCCACCGATACCAATGCATTGACCGATATGCCTGCGTCACGTTTGCGCAGCTGGCGTTCTATGCCAATGACAATGCCCGCCACCAGCGCACACATTAGGCGGTTAAGAAAGACATTTAAGGGCATGTTCTCAATTTTTGTGTTGTTGTTTTGTTAGTTCAGGCCGCCGACGATGACGACAATCTCACCTTTCACCTCTTTGGCAGCAAAGTGGTCGTGCACTTCGCGTAGGGTCCCTCGTGCGGTCTCAGCGTGCAGTTTGCTTATCTCTCGTGATACACTCACCTGCCTCTCTTCGCCCAGCACCTCTATGAGTTCTTCCAACAGTTTTACCAACCTGTAGGGCGACTCATAGATAACCATCGTGCGGCTCTCTTCAGCCAGAAGATTCAGAGCGGTCTGACGGCCTTTCTTGTGAGGCAGAAAGCCCAGAAACACAAATCGGTCACAAGGCAGTCCGCTGTCCACCAACGCCGGCACAAAAGCGGTGGCCCCGGGAAGTGTCTCTACGGGAATATCGTTCTTGGCGCATTCGCGAACCAAAAGAAATCCTGGGTCGCTTATGCCCGGTGTTCCGGCATCAGTCACCAAGGCAATTGTCATCCCGCTCAGCAAGCGGTCGACAATCCCCTGCAAGGTCTGGTGTTCGTTGAAAATATGGTAGGCCTGCATCGGAGTGGCAATGCCGTAGTGCTGCATTACTACCCGCGAAGTTCTGGTGTCTTCGGCCAAAATCAAATCTGCCCCCTTCAGCACCTCGACGGCACGATAGGTCATGTCGCCGAGGTTGCCTACAGGTGTGGGGACTAAATAGAGTTTCATTCCTCTTCTTCGAAATCGTCGGGAATCTCCATGTCGTGGAAGACATTGGTGACATCGTCATCCTCTTCCAGCAGATTGATAACCTTCAGCACTTTGCGCATCGAGTCGGGGTCAATCTCGCGGGTGGTGTTAGGAATACGCTGCAATTCTGCGCTCTCGCACTCGATGTGCATTTCTTCCAGCATCTTCACCATATTGCCAAAGTCTTCGTATGCGGTGTAGAGGGTCAGGTAGTCGTCATCAACTTCCATCTCTTCCAAACCTCCGTCTATCAGGGTCATCTCCAGTTCTTCCACATCCATATCGGGTTTGCGGGGAATCACAAACACGCCCTTGCGGGTGAAGAGGAAGCTGAGGCTGCCGTTGGTTTCCATCGTACCGCCATTCTTGTTCATGATGCTGCGGATGTTGGCAACGGTACGCATGTTATTGTCGGACAGACATTCGATAAACAGTGCGATTCCGTGGGCCACGTGGCACTCGAAAGTGATTTCCTGCATCACGGCGGCATCTTTGTCGCTAGCCTTGTTGATGGCGCGCATCAGGGTGTCCTTAGGCATGTTGCAGCCGCGGGCGTTCTGCACCAGCAGACGCAGGCGTGGATTGCTCTCGGGATCAGGACCGCCTTCGCGAACGGCTACGGCTACCTCTTTCAGAATTTTCGAATACTGTTTTGAGCGCTTGGCATCTGCTGCACCTTTGGCTCTCTTAATCTTTGACCATTTGTTGTGTCCTGACATAAAATTACTTTTTTTATATATTAATACTTAATTTTATTTTGTTTTCCTTTATCCTTTCTTCAGGATAGGTAAAATTTCATATATGTGATGGGCTTGCCCTCGGCCAGAAACATCCGCTCATAGAATGTTTGTGTCATCTGCGCCTCTTCCAGCGAGACTATTTCGGGATGCTCTGCCGCAGGGGTGGCATACAGGTCGTTGGTGGCGTATTCCACGCGGTACCCCCCAGCCGGAACTACCTCGTGGAGTGTATAATCGTGTAGTTCTTGCGAATCAGTCTTTAGGTGTATGGGCGAGCCCACACGTAGAAAGTGCTTATAGCGGTTCAAGAAACGCTCACACGTCAGCCGCTTGTGCTCTTTCTTGGGCTGTGGGTCGGGAAAAGTAATCCATATTTCCGACACCTCGTCGGGGGCGAAGAACTGCTCTATCAGCTCAATTCTGGTGCGCACGAAGGCCACGTTCTTCATCTGTTCTTCGTTGCTCGTCTTGGCCCCGCGCCACAGGCGGGCTCCTTTGATGTCCACTCCAATGTAGTTGCGGTCGGGATGGATGCGGGCCAGTGACACGGTATAGTCGCCTTTGCCGCAGCCCAGTTCAAGTGTGATGGGATTGTCATTGCCAAAGAAACTGCTCCATCGTCCGCGGAGGGCGAACCCTTCCTCCTTCAAGTTCTCATATGAGACCTGAAAGAGGTTCGGAAAGGTCAGATTTTCGGCGAAACGTTCTAACTTATGGTGTCCCATGTATTAATTACTAACGCTACTTTGTCCAGCTTACTCGTTGAAATTCTTGATTGAAACGGGCCCTTGGTACCATGCCTTGATGTGATTTTCCATGGCTTGTGCGGCGGTCAGCGTGGGGGCGGAGCCCATGCTGATGTAGTAGCCGCCCGACTTGCTGATAATATAGGCGTCGCT
Organism: Bacteroidales bacterium UBA3816; assembly: GCA_002368955.1. Lineage (GTDB taxonomy): Bacteria > Bacteroidota > Bacteroidia > Bacteroidales > P3 > Colimorpha. The sequence continues at coordinate 7,580 of DFDY01000005.1, read as the reverse complement.
ACCCAGTTTCTTCAGCTGGTTGGCCAGTTTGTTCGCTTTCTTCTTGTCGGTGGCAAAGCCGGCTATGATATCATAGCCCTGCTTGCTGTTGCGGAAGGTTGGGGCTTCAGGGACGGTCTCTTCAAATGGTTTGTCCACCAGTGATTTGTATTGGTTTCCTTTGGCAGCGACGGCACCTCCCTTGTTGGCTAGGCCAAAACCATCGGCGTGCAGTCCCATGCGAACTACCAAGTCGTCCAATACATTCTCCAGCAGCTCCACATCCATCAACTCGCCCTGAACCTTATACTGGTAGTAGCGGCTACCCCAGTTCTTATAGTTGTTGGTATGTCGGGCCATCCAAAAGTCGTGGTATGGGTGGAAACGTTTCGTGCTGAATCCCGGCACCATCAGTTCGTGAAGGCGTTC
>DFDY01000005.1:0-7031 GCA_002368955.1 Bacteroidales bacterium UBA3816 | reverse complement strand
ATTCGGCCATATAGATGTGCACGTTGTTTGCCGTGTTGGCAATCCAGTTCTCCTCAAATTCCAGCATATTCAGCATGTTGGTGTCAATGGCGGGCATGGGTAATAAATCCGAAGCATCATAGCGGCTCCACTCCACCTCCTTGGCATAGTTTTCAGAGCCAGTTGTCTGGTTGCCGCGAGTCATGAAGTAGTATATGGCACAGCCAATCAGAGCCAACAGCAGCAAAACAATCCAAAGCCAGCCGTGCTTTTTCTTTTTCTTCTTGTCGTCGTGGGTCGGGGTCGGTGCGGGGGTAGGCGAACCTACAGTCTGAATTTCTTTCTTCTCAGCTTTGGCAGCAGCTTTCTCGCGCTGACGAAGGGCTTTCTCAGCCTCTTTGGCGGCAGCCTCCTTCTCTTTGGCCAACAGGGCGGCCTTTTTGGCGGCAGCCTTCTCGGCCTCTTCGGCTGCTTTGCGGGCCTCTTTCTCAGCCTTGGCAGCAGCTTTCTCGGCGCGGCGTGCCTCTTTGGCCGTCTTGGGCGAGGCGGGAATTTCGTCCAGCATCTTCTTCACCTCAGAAAGGTGGTCGCTCGAAGCCGCAGCGGATGCGGCAACTGTAGCGGCAGCAACCGTAACCACAGGCTCTATGGCAGGCTTGGCCGTAGGCTCTTCCGTCTTTTTCACTTCAGGAGCAGGAGCGGGCTCAGCCGGTTTCACCTTAGTCTCGGGGACCGGCGCAGGCTCCGGCTTGGGCGCTTCCACAGGTTCTGGTGCGGGCGTAGGCTCGGGCTTCTCAAAGGCAGCAAAGGGGTCTTCCACATTCTTTGGCGTATAGGTGGCCACATTCTCCAAAGGCTGCTCGCGGCGCTTGTCGGCATCCAAGTCCAGCCCCTCAGTGGCGGTAAACATTACCTTGCCTCCCACGCGGCGCATGACTCCTATGCCGTTAAATTCGTGCCCGTTGGGGTCACGTTGCAACTTCTCGTTCAGGGCTCCCACATAATTCTTCCACATCATCTCGGCTATATCCACCGTCACGCATTCGTTCTCGGCAATCTTGCGAATGATGGCCTGATTGCCACTCTGGGTATTGTTCATCACCACCGTGCGACGGGCGGGGTAATAGGTGCCCGAAGCCGCATCGTGGTGGGCGCTGACGGTGCTGCTAGTCAAAGTCCCCATGCCAGGGAATTCTACTACATTTCCTTCTTTGATGAATTCGACGATAAGATCAGTTATATTCATAGGGTATTTTATTTTTTCATGTTATGCAAATATCGTTCTGCTGCTGCCAGATCCTCGGGCGTGTCAATGCCTATGTTGGCCTGCTCGGTGGTGCCCACCTGAATGTTGTAGCCGTTTTCGAGCCAGCGCAGCTGCTCCAGCGACTCGCTCACTTCCAGTGCCGAGGGATTCAACTTCACCACCTCTTTCAGGGTCTCTGCACGGAAGGCATATATTCCCACATGCTTGTAGTAGGGCTGCCGGTTCAGCCATTCGCCGCTCTCCGCTCCACGCAGGTAGGGGATAGGCTGGCGGCTGAAATAAAGGGCCCGTCCGTCTTTACCACAGACCACCTTCACGTTGTTGGGCGAAAACAATTCCTCCGTGCTGACGATGGGCGTCTTCAGGGTGGCAATCTGCGTGTCGGCATGAGCAAAGCAGTCAATTAGGTTTTCCAGCTGGCTCTGCTGGGTGAAAGGCTCGTCTCCTTGCAGGTTGATGACAACATCGAACTGCTGTCCTTGCCCCTCCAAATTGGTGAGCACCTCGCCACAGCGGTCAGTGCCGCTACGGTGCTGTGTGCTGGTCATCATAGCCCGGCCTCCAAACTGCCGCACGGTGTCAAGTATGCGCTCGTCGTCCGTGGCCACCACCGCCTCCGTCAAGGCAGGCATCTGGGCCACGCACTGCCATACCCACTCAATGATGGGTTTGCCCCCCAGCAAAGCCAGCGGCTTGCCGGGAAAACGGGTGGAGGCGTAGCGGGCAGGGATGACGGCGAGAATTTTCATTTGTGTGTGTTGGTGTTTAGATTAGTTAAAAAGTGAATTGATTTCAGCGTCAATCATGTTGTATATGGTACCCAAATCTTCGTCGTTGGCGACGAAGTCCAGTTTGTTCAGGTCGACGACAATGGTCTTGCCTTTGTGGTATTTGCCAATCCAGTCCTCATAGCGTTTGTTCAGACCGGTCAGGTAGTCCAGTCGTATGCTGTTCTCATATTCGCGGCCGCGGGCCTGAATATGGCGTATTAGTGTAGGCACATCGGCACGCAGGTAGATGAGCAGGTCTGGCGGTTGCAGAAAGGAGGAGACCAGTTCGAAAGTCTCTTGGTAGTTGTCAAAGTCGCGGGTGTTCATCAGTCCCATGGCATGCAGGTTGGGAGTGAAGATATAGGCGTCTTCATACAGGGTGCGGTCCTGAATAATATTGGGCGACTCCTTCTGAATGTCCAACAATTGGCGAGTGCGGGTGTGAAGATAATAAATCTGGATGTTGAACGACCAGCGGCGCATGTCCTCATAAAAACTGTTGATATAAGGATTCGTCTCCGTCGATTCAAAGATGGGCCGATAGCCATAGTGACGTGCCAGTAATTTCGTCAACGTGGTCTTCCCAGAGCCTATATTTCCAGCAATAGCGATGTGCATAACAAGTCCAAAATTGTCTATCCTTTTGTCAACCAAAAGAATAAACATTTTATTATTCTATTTTTAAAAAAGCAAATATACAAAAAAAATCCGAGCCAAACGAACTTTTTTCAAAAAAACACTCGCGGCCTTCATGCCTTACCAACAACATCCTGCTGAAATGCACTGAACCACCTAATAAAGCCATGGCCCACAGCCCATAGTCCTTTGGTTGGGGCCAAAAGGCCAGTTTGGTAAATGAGTGTTTCTTGTCGTAAGGGAGATTAATGGGGCAATTACTCAAATGACACGACTATCTTTCCCTGATTCGTGTCATTCAGATTCAACGAAAATAGTGCGCTACTGATTGACGACAAGTTTGGCTGTGGAAATGCCCTTGTCCGTAGTGGCTCGCACCAGGTAAATGCCTGTTGTCAAATGTGAGGTATTCAATTGATATGTGTTCCCCTGCGGGTGATGTTGTTCCAGTGTGTGGCCTTGGGCATCGATGATTTCGACAGTCAGTGGCCTTTGGGGGAAAGTCATTTCCACCTGCCGGTCGGCTGGGTTGGGAGCTATCTTAATGGCAAATTGCTCTGGACTGTCAATGCTTTCCGGTTCAGTAGGTTCTTCCATTGCGGTGAATATCCATGTCAGCTCCGTGAAGAGGCAGTGGCGGCTGGCCCTTAGGGTGATTACGAATGAGCCAGTGTCCGAGTAGGTGTGTCTAATCGCTTGGCTTTGTGGCGCAATCAATAGGGTGTCGTTACCGTCGCCCCAGGCTATGCTTACCGAGTCGGCATGGGCGGTGATGAGCTGAAATGATTCGCCCATATATCTCATGCTATCAACTCTTTCAACCGACATTTCAGGCTGAGGCCGCAGCCAATGGCTAAGGCTGTCGAACACTACCTGCTGCACGGCTGAGCGGATGGCCTCAGCCACAGGAGGTTCTAGTCCGGCTTCGTGGCGAATATTGGCGGGGTCTTTGTGGAAAATAAGGGTGTAGAAGGCGCAAGCAGCAGCATAGGATCCTGCCAGTGAGGGGTGGCTCTCATCTGACTGGTAGAGCTCTATCTCTGGATTGTTGTGGCGGAGCCAGTGCCATACCCTTCCTACTGGACAGAGCGAGGCATCGTTCTGCTCGGCCATCATGCTGTAGCGCAGGGCCAAAAGGCTGTCCATTCCTTCATAGGTGCCTATCGGAGGAAACACCTGTCCGTTCCTGTGGTCGCCATTTTTGCGGCCCCAGGTCATGTAAAACATGGGCTCGGCACAGGGAGAGGAGGCGTAAATGCTGTCAACCAGTTGTTGGGCATAGGGGAAGACTTCCTGTGCCACCTGCCCATCTGGAAATGCGGGATATTGGCTCTGTTCCTGTAGCACCACTATGTCCCAGCCTCCCTGCCGTATAAGGTTCATCGACTGGTTTTGGCAGTGTTGCATGAAGGTGCAGCCACCTGGGGTGTTGCTTTCGTATATGAGGTTGTCGCCACAACTGTTGGCTATGCTCTTGACTAGGTTGGGCAGGTTGTTCACATCGGTGTAGCTGTTGCCTATGAAGAGTACTCGCTTCTCTTCTTGGCCATATACGGTAGCCGAAAGGAGGAATACTGCAAGGATGAAAAAGATTTTTTTCGACATAAGAAATGCGTTTTGTATGAATTACTATTTGTTTGACTTTCAGTTGTTAGTGTTAATTTAGTTAAGGATTGCGATGGTGTGATGACCTGCTGGCAGGGTCTGCTGTTCGGCGGTGTCAGGAAAGAGGGTGGCGGTGGTACCGACGGGTATGCTAATCGTTATTTTTTTGCCTTCGATAGTTATATCTATGTTGCCGTAGGGGGTGGGTTGTGAGGCCTTTACCCATTGGATGTCTTTGAGGGGCTGTGGGTCAACAAAAAAATGTTTATAGCCGGGAGCTTCTGGGTCGGGGCGGATGCCGGCCAGGGCTTGATAGAACCATATACCGATGCCGTTGTAGCAGTTATGCACATGACTGCGGTCGCCGTTCCACGACTCCCATGTGGTTGTGGCTCCGTTGGCAATCATGTGCAGGTAGCCTGGATAGTCGGGTTGGCGCAAAAGGTCGGCCATCAGCTCGGTCTGCCTTTCGTCTATGGCCCATTGGGCAAAGATGGGTATGCCCACAAGCCCCACGGCCAAATGTGTGTTGTATTTGATGTGAGTCATGTCAATCAGTCGGTTGCGCACGGCTGCTTCAGTGGTTCTGTCGGGCGGGACCCCCATTCGGAGGGCGTAGGCAAGGTCGAGAGGAGTGCCGTTGGCGTAGGTATGACTATCTGGATGATAGAAACGGTCATGGATGGCTTGGCGAAGGCGCACATGCCGCCGTGTGAATTGAACGGCTTCGGAATAATTGCCTAGCAACTGGGCCATATCGGCCATGTCGCATAGGCATTCGCAAAGGAAACAGTTGCTCACATGCATGGCTGATTCGCCCTGCACATCAACTCCCTCCGGGGCCAGCCAATCACCCAGAAACCACGTGTGTCTGCTGTTGTCTGGCCAAGGCTGTAGGAGTCCGTCCGAGATATGGCTTTGCAGGTGTGCCAGCCATCGTTTCATGTACTCATACAGCTGTTGCACCATGCGGTCGTCGCCATAGTTGAGATAGGTTCGCCAAGGAGCTTTGATGATAAAACCGCTCCAGTAGGGGCCTCCCCCGGTGCGGTAGTCGGGGGCGACATAAGCTAATTCGCCATCGTCGGCTACGGCATCTTGCCAGGCTGTGAGCCAGTTGTAGTAGGTGGAGGAAACATCGTAGAGGGTTTGAAGGGTGAGGGTGGAGGAGTTGCCGTCGCCCCCGTAGCCCATACGTTCTAGGTGGGGGCAGTCAACCATATAGCCGCTGTAGGTGAGGCAGCTGAGCGTGTATTTGATAAGGTCGTGAATGGCGTTTAACCGCTGGTCCGAACATGCAAATTGGGCGGATTTATGGGGTTGCAAGGCACTGAACTGCAAGGCTTCGGCCCTTTTGACGGCAGCACCAGAAAGACGTACATAACGGAAAGCGTGATAGTGGAATTTGTTGCAGAAAAATGGATTGGGGTTGCCGTCTGAGACATACAGGTCGCTTTCGCCTTGCGGTGAGAATGAACCACCTAGGGGTATATGGTCGGCATATTCCATGGTGGCCACGGCGTCTTTGTCCATGGGTTGGAATTGGATGTTGAGCCAACCGGTGATTACGCGGCCAAAGTCCATCAAATAGGATCCATCGGGTTGCCGAGTGATGCTACGCGGCGAAAGGGTGTCGATAAAAGTGTTGCCTTCGAACTGTTGCGGTGTGGATTGTATGCCATTGATGGCAATCTCTCTGGCTTGGTGCCAGTTCGGATGTAGTCGTGCGTCGACACATTCGCCCCCGAATTGTAATGGCTGCCAGCTGCCGGTGTAGCTGTAGACACTGGGGGATGCCTCCCACGAACTGTCGGTCTTCAATAGAGTGTGCCAGTGCTCTTTGACAAGTTCACATATCTCAGCCTGTACTATGGCATCTGTGTGGTATATGCGACCCCATCCTTGGCCAACCCATAGTAGAACTTGGTTGTTCCCATTGGTCAGGTAGGGCGTGATGTCGTAGGTGACTATCAGGGAGCGTTTGTTCAGTTGCGAGACTGCAGGTTGCAGAACCTTGTTCCCTACCCGTTGCCCGTTGATGTAGAGCTCGTGATAACCAAGGGAGTTGACATGGACAAAAACTGTATTTTGTCCGGAGGTATGGAAACTGCTGCGGAACATGGGTGTTTGGGACAAAGAATCGCTTTGGTTGCAACCAATAAAGCTACCGCAAAGGCCCGAGAGTGGCCCCACGGCAAATCGTTCTGCATGACTCCAGGGGGTACTGTTGCCCTCCTCGTCCCAAGTGCGTAGCCGCCAGTAGCAGAGTTGTCTCTCGGCGAGTTGCTTACCTTGGTAGGGAACCATCACCTGCTCGTTGGAGGTTATGCGGCCGCTTCGCCACAAGTCGGCCTTCCCTTGGTGAAGGAGGAGACTGTCGGTTGCAACTTCTATCTCGTATGCCTTCTGCTGTTGGGAGTTATGGGTGAGGGCATTTTTCCAACTAAAGTGGGGCTGGGTGGTCGCAATGCATAATGGTGCCTCCAAACCTTCGACATGGAGGTCATAGACTTGGGCACTTGCCGGCAGGACTATCATGCTGAGTAGCAGCACGAACGTGGGCCGCCCAAGGCGTAGCCATACAGTATTTGCTTTTCTCTTGTGACAAATCATCTGCTTTTCATTTATTTTTATGACTATCAGCACTTCTCAATTCTCCCCCAAGGCGTTGCCATTGGGCTAGATCTGTTTAAGCCCTTGCAGGGCATTTCTGGAGGTTACCAACTCTCAATTCTCAATTCTCAACTCTCACCCCCGTCCACCCTTTTAGTTTT
>DFDY01000069.1:12633-12875 GCA_002368955.1 Bacteroidales bacterium UBA3816 | reverse complement strand
GGCACTTTCTGCAAAAAGCAAGTGTGGGCGATGGCCGCCGACTCCATCTCGCAGGCCAACCCGTCGGGATACATGGCCTTGATGGCCGCCTGGCGGGTACGGTCGGTGATAAACTGGTCGCCGGTGCACATAAGCCCCTGGCGCACATGCAGGTCGCTCTCCTCCCCCACTTCCGAGGCCACGCGGAGCAGATTGCTGTCTGCGTCGAACCTCTGGGGCAGTCCCTGCACCTGACCGGGCTC
>DFDY01000069.1:5906-12497 GCA_002368955.1 Bacteroidales bacterium UBA3816 | reverse complement strand
AAACTGTCGTCTATGCCGCCGGCCAGCCCGGTGCTGAGAATACAGTCGGGGCGGTGCTGCTGGATGAGCATCATGGTGCCCACGGCGGCATTCACCTTGCCTATGCCGCACTGCCAAAGCACCACATCGTTCCTCCCGATGCGGCCTTCGGGCTTTCCGCCGAGCACTTCAAGCATCTTGCGATACTCAATATCCATGGCTATGATAATACCTATTTTCATGTCAATATATACGTTGCGGTTGTGCCAACCAATTTAACAAAATGCAAAAATACGATTTTTTTCTTAAAAAAAGAATCCTAGAAAATTTTTTTTCATAATTATCGTTACTATATATTATATTATCAAAGAAATGAAACGCCGATTCCTCATACTGCTGTCCACTCTTTTTGCCATTGCGGCCATCACTTTGGTTATCATCCAAATCACCCAAATGAGAGAGTCCGCCCGCATGAGCGACAACCTATTCAATATCAGTGTCAACAACTCCATCGACAAAGTCTTCACCCAGCTGGACCAGATGAAGGTGGAGGACTACGTGTCGCAGAAAGAGCGCTACCGTGTGTTGCAGTTCCGCCGCATCGACAACATGAACGAAAAGATGCAGGACATCCTACGTAACAACAGTGAACTCTTCTATGACGAAAGCCGCATCCAGTTCGGCATCTCCACCCAGGACAGTGCCATCGTGCTCCCCAAAGCCAACCTCACCGACCAAGAGAAGAACGCCTTAGCGCAATACAACACCCTCCTCAGTGCCCGCAACAGACTGATTAGCACCAACAAATATTCCAACGAGCAGTATCGCAAACTGGTCAACGACCACTCTATCGACCCTACCAAACTTAACTTTCCCCTGCTGGACTCGCTGATTCGGGAAGAGCTGATAATCAACGGTGTGGACATCACTCCCTCCATTGGCATCCTCGAAACCGCGCAGGACACCCTCTATTACTGCAGCGACGCGAGCGACTCCTCCAAAATGCGCGCCACCCCTTACAAATACACCTTCCACGCCAACGGTATCGTTTCCAACGAAAACCTCTACCTAGTACTCGTCTTCCCCTCCTCCCCCATTATCCTCACCAGCGATGCCAACAAATATACGGTGCTGAGCATCTTCATGATAGTGCTTATCTCCGCCCTCTTCGTCTTCTCCATCCGCACCATATCCACCCAGCGCAAACTGGACGAGATGAAGACCGACTTCATCAGCAACATGACCCACGAAATCAAGACCCCCATTGCCACCATCGGGCTGGCCTGCGAAATGCTGCAAGACGAAACCATCAACAGCGACCAGGCCTCGCGCAGCAATTTCGTCAACATCATCAACGACGAAAACCGTCGCATGAGGGTACTGGTAGAGACCATCCTGCAAAGCTCCAAGATGGCCAATAAGAATTCCTCTCTATCGCTGAAAGAAATTGATTTGAACAAAGAGGTAATGAACGCCCTACAAAGTTTCCAGCTCTCCATCAAGAACAAAAACGGCCTGCTCGAAACCGACCTGCAACCTATCGAGGGCATCCTCTACGCCGACCAACTGCACATCTCCAACATGATTCACAACCTGGTGGACAACGCCATCAAGTATTCCACCTCGCAGCTGCACCTTCAAGTCAGCACCTGCCAAGAAGGCCAGTGGGCAGTGCTGCGGGTGAAGGACCACGGCATAGGCATCTCCAAAGAGGACCAGCGGCATATCTTTGAGAAGTTCTACCGTGTGCACACCGGCAACGTGCACGACGTGAAGGGCTTCGGAATCGGACTGAACTACGTCTCCCAAGTGGTGGCCCTGCACAAAGGACACATCCGCGTAGAGAGTGAGCTCGGCAACGGCAGCACCTTTATCGTCCAGCTGCCCCTAGTCTGACACGCCCACCCGTACCCTTCCGATCGTCATCAACTCCCTTTTGCGAGGCCCTCATGGACCCACACAACCACCCATCGACATGCACAGTTGCGATGCCTTCCGCTCATTCCCGATAGGCAACCACAACACTTCAAACAGGTTCCACACCCACTCCTAAAGTGGGTCGGAAACGACGAGAAAGCGAGGCAGATACGTGTATTTACCGGAGAATAAAGAAACGAAAGATTTATCAGCGGGCAGGTCGTTACTGATGACTGTCGGCCACCTCTCGGGCCAGGCGAACGGCATTGCCAAAGAAACGGTGGTCGTCACCTGTGGTGTTCAGGGTGTCGCCGGAGAAGTAGAGGCAGTGGGCATCGGATTCATTGTCCGACGAGGAGGTCCAGTAGATGCCCTCGCAGCCCACACCGTAGCAGTCGTCACCCCAGCGGAACCCCGGTGATGGCAGAAAGGCGGCGCCCACGGCTTCCAGCTGGCCCCACTGCGCCAAGGTGTAGGCGTTGGCGTCCCACCCATGACTGCCCGGCCTAAAGCAGATGCCCTCTGGCAGTACGGTCCGGTCCGGCAAGAGCAGCAGCCCGCGCACTTCCTCCACACGGCCGGTAGCCCAAAGACTATCGGCACGCGCCCGACCGAAGAGCAGAAAGCGCCACTCGTCCACACTCAGGGAGCGCCAGCCATCGCCAAGGTTGTCGCCCCAGTCGTGAAAGGCGGGATAGTCGAGGTGATTTTCAGAGTGGTTGGTCGGATTGTCGCCTGTGCCCCAGCCGAAAAGGCCGCCGTCGACCAGCTGGCTGCCCACGAAACTCTTTCCGTCCTCGGCTAGATTGCCTGGGGCAAGCACCACACGGGTGCTGTCGCTCACCGAAAAACAGGGGACCTGTAATTGCGTATGAGGTTGGCTTTGCGGCCCTCCACAACCCATAATGATTGCCAACAGCAATAGACACAGAGTATTAATACATTTCATCGGTCGGGTTTTTATAAGATGTGCTTACCCTCTTAGGGGCAGACTTGCAGTACCGATTCTATCTTGAGCAGCACCTCTTGGGGCGAGACGGACCAGAGGCAGGGGTAGTCGCCTTGGCGGCAGGGCTTGCTTCCATACTTGGAGCAGGGACGGCAGTCAAAGTCGTGTTGCAAGGCCCAGTCGGGATTCTGCCTCCAGCCGTAAAAGCCACGGCTGGGATGCGTGGCACCCCAAATGCTCACCACAGGAATGCCCAGACAGGAGGCAAAATGCATATTGGCCGAGTCCATGCTGACCATGAGGTCCAACTGCGATATTTGCCGCAGTTCCTCGTCAAAACCATATTTGCCGGCCAGTGAAACCGTGTTGGGGTAGCGGGCCGCCCAGGGGTCGAGTATAGCGGCTTCTTCCTTGCTACCAAAGAGATATATGGTGTACTGACCGTCATAACTCAGCAGCTGAATCAGCACCTCCATAAATTCCAACGGCCATATTTTGCCCTGGTGTTGGGCAAAGGGGGCAATGCCAACGGTGTAGTGCTTGCCGTCGGTGGGTTTGGGTTGCCAATAGTCTGTAGAGAGGGCGCTTATCTCCTCAACGGGCGGCAGGCCGCAGCGGTCCAGCACATCGTTGTAGCGCAGCCAAGAGGGACGCCCAAATTGGGCGTGCTTGCGAATTGAGCGCACTGGCACACCATGCAGGCGAAAGAGCCAGTCGAGCCCTATTACGCGGTTGACATGGTGCATGTCGGCCACCAGGTCGGGGTGCAACGGAGAGAGAGCCGCATAGAGCTGTCGAGGGGACTGCCGCTTTTGCGTGGGGACGAATTGGATGTTATCCACTCCTCGAAAAAGGGGTTCCAGACGCGGCGGGGCGGCCAAGAGGAACAGCACGTCAGGGCAACGCTGGGCCCGCAACCGCAGCACGGGCTGCAGTATGGCCACGTCGCCCAAGGCGGAGAGGCGGATGACAAGTATGCGCTTGCGGTAGTTCAAGACTTGGCTTTGTTGTAGAGCATGGGGTTGAGGGCAGGGTCGTTGTACATTTTCATCTGCCGGTAGAGCTTCATGATCTTCTTGCCTTCGGCCAGCTCTTGCAGCAGGGTGTCGATGGCCTGCATGAGGTCACTTTTTTGCTCCAGCAGGGTGTTGTACTTCGAGAGGCACTTTTGGTGATGCTCGGGACCGACGTCGGTACGGGCCACCTCGATGCCGAAGTGGTAGAGCTTGAGTGCCAGAATGGAGAGGCGGTCGATGGCCCAGGCCGGGGTTTCGGTGTTGATGGTGGCGTTGGGCAGTGGCGCGATGTTGCGGAATTGGGCCATATAGTAGTCGTCGATGCGCTCCACCATGTCGGTGCGGTTCTGGTTGGAGCGGTCAATCCAGCGCTTCAGCCGCAGGGCCTCCACAGGGCTGACATCGTCGGGACGGATGAGGTCTTCCAGATGCCACTGCACCGTGTCGATATGGCTTTTCTCCCACAGCACATGTTCAAACAGGCCCTCGGCATAGGGGTTGTGAGAAGGTTCGTCAACCGAATCTATTTTATGATATTCAACAATTTGCCTTTCAAAAAGAGAAAATATTTCCGAAATGTTCATGGTGCAAAGATACGCATTTTTTTTGAATGGGATACCAAAGGGCTGTGCTGTCTAGCAGAATTGGTAAGCCGAACACTATTCACACAATCTGATTTGTAGACAGGGCAAACACATACCAACTTTTTTCTGCTGCCTGCCTCTCCAAATAGCCTTTCTCCTTCATGCGACCTATAATTTTTTCAAGTGCTGAGATATTGATTCCGATGTTGGCTGCCATTTCGGCATAGGTGATGTATGGGTTGGCCTGCATCAACGACAGTACCTTGCTGCCCGACTCGCTGCGAAACTTGATTCGCTCGCCATCGTACCACCAAGTGTCTTTGCCAAAACTGTCTATTATATCTATATCGCACTGGATTTCGTTCCTGACGGTATTCTTAAAATACTGCAAAAAATGGGCAATTTGGCTCTTTGTGGCTCGTGCACCCTTTATTGGTTCTATGCCTACTGCCATGTCGCTTTTATGCAATGCCTCAAGGTACTGGGACTTGTTACGATTGCGGATGACTATCATCGGCCAGCCGTGCCGTGCAAGTATGTAGTTCACCAGCAGACGGGCAATACGGCCATTGCCATCCTCGAAGGGGTGTATGCGAATGTAGCGGTAATGGAAGAGGGCCGCCAACTCCACAGGCGAGAGTTCTCCCGCTTGCTCGGCCCTGTTGTACCAGTCCACCAAGTCGGACATAAGGGCTGGGGTCTCCTCAGGCGATGCATATTCAAAACGGTCGCCATAGCGGGTGATGACGCTGTTGGGACGGGTTTTGTACTGCCCCGCATGGATGGTATAACTGGTTGTCAAACCACCTGGAAGGTTACGGTAGACAGTGTAGTCTTCGCGCAATATCACTTTGTGGAGTTGCCGTATAAAGTTCTGGGTCATGGGCATAGACTTATCTTGCACCGCTTCTTTCACCATTTCCACACCCACTTGACTTGCCTTCATATCGGCATAATCCTTCACCTCACTTCCCCCAGTTACCCGGCCGAACAAAAGCAGCAATTCCGTCTGACCATAGGTCAAAGTGTTGCCCTCTATATGGTTGCTGTTGAAGTTGTACTCAATGGTAAACTTCTTGTTCAGCAGTCTTTCCAGCTCGCCAGTTAGCGGATGTTTCGCCATCCATACTGAATATGTTTCTTCCAGCGTCATAATTCTGTTGTTTCTATGATTACCTCAATTCCTTTAAACGATGATTTGCAAAATAACGCCAAATAGGGATATGTATTGCGATCCATCCGTTAATTCTTCTTAAATAAAGAAACTAACTTTAGTTAAATACCACTCAAAAAGGTAGCATCATACCACCTTAAAAGATGCATTTAACATATATCAACCAAAGCACTCATCACTTGCCTATGAGGAATTGTTTTATTCGGTAAAAGTGTAAAGTAAGACCTCCCGACAGTTTTTTCTTTATCAAATTGTAAAAAAAGTGTATCTTTGCACTTGTAGACATCGAGCGTAAGATGCCTACAAGTAACTGAGAAAGCGCATTTTCGCTCTATTCCTACATTAGTGAACTTCGACAATCACAAATAGTTATTTGGGAATATTGGGAAGATGAATGCTCCTGTTGGAATGTATTCATATCTCGTGATACATCCATCAGTGGAGCAATTCACTGAACCGTATTTTAATAACTAAGGGAGTCGAAGCCCTACTAATGAAAATAGGGTAATCATGGATGGCTCCACTTTCTTTTATTGTATAAACGTGTCCCAGGGCCGCGACACAAACAAAAACACACAACATGAGAAAGAAACTACTGTCTCTCATTCTCCTGCTCCTCGCAGGACTACAATTAGCGCAAGCCCAGACCTACGATTTCAGTGCCGTAACACCATCCGGCCAGACGCTCTTCTACACAATCGACACGGCGACTAACACCACCGTATCTGTGGTAGGGTTTGACAACACACAACCTTTGGGGAACCTTACCATTCCCGATACCGTCACCTACGGCGGAAACACCTATTCCGTCACCTCGATTGGAATGATGGCTTTTTATGAATGCAAAGGCCTCACATCAGTAACGATACCCAATTCCGTCACCTCAATTGGACGTGCGGCTTTTCAAACATGCGAAGACCTCACGTCAGTTACCATGCCAAATTCCATCACCTCGATTGAACATGGCACTTT
>DFDY01000069.1:0-5731 GCA_002368955.1 Bacteroidales bacterium UBA3816 | reverse complement strand
CCTAATTCCGTCACCTCGATTGAACCTAGCACTTTCTCTCATTGCTCAAGCCTCACCTCAGTAACGATACCTAATTCCGTCACCTCAATTGGATTGGGAGCCTTCGATTTTTGCACAAGCCTTGCGTCACTAACAATTCCCAGTTCCGTTACCTCGATTGGAACACAGGCATTCTGCCGATGCACAAGCCTTGCGTCACTAACAATTCCCAGTTCCGTCACCTCAATTGGAGAGAGCGCATTCTTATATGTGAAGCATATCGAATATCATGGCACTGCTACTGGCGGGCCTTGGGGCGCAATTTCAATGAATGGCTATCAGGACAATGATTTTATTTATTCCGACAGTACGGAGACAACGCTGTTGGCATACATTGGGCATGACACAGCTGTGACAGTGGCGAACACCGTTGACACTATTGGCCCTAGCGCATTCTACAGCTGTTCGTGGCTTACCTCTGTGTCGTTACCCAATTCCGTCACTTCGATTGGAATGTCTGCATTCTATGAATGCAAAAGCCTAACCACGATGACGATACCCAATTCCGTCACCACGATTGAGCCAGCATTGTTTAGGGGATGCGAAGGCCTCACTTCTGTGACGATACCCAATTCTGTCACAAAGATTTGTGGTGGTGCATTCAGTAATTGCACAAGTATTGCCTCCTTGTCTATACCGAACTCTGTCGATACCATTGAACCAGCTGCATTCAGAGGCAGTCAAGCTATAAATAGTGTACGACATGTGACATATTATGGAAGTGCCTTAGACACAATTGGATATTATGAAGGAACACCGATTCTGGAAACTTGGGGAGCCCAATCAATAAATGGCTACATTGAAAACGGAATAGTTTATACAGACAGCACAAAAACCGCCATTCAGGTTTATATTGGAGATGCCTACAGGATAGGGGCTGATTCAGTAACCATTCCCAATACTGTCACCGATATTTATTCTCCTGGCTTTTCTTATTGCAGAGGTCCTCTCTCGGTAAATTTACCCAATTCCCTTACCGGGATTTATCAAAACGCTTTTGAGGGTTGCACAGGCCTTACCTCAATAATCATTCCCGATTCCGTCACCTATATTGGATGGGCCTTTGCCGGGTGTACAAATCTCCAGGAGCTGAAATTGCCCAATGCTCCTGCCATGATAGATCATTCCGCATTTGCAGAATGCACCAGTCTCACTTCGCTGACTATACCTAATTTGATCAGTGAAATTCGCAGTGATGCTTTTATTGTTTGTACTGGCCTTACCAGCCTATACTATGAGGCAGATAGCTGCCTGTATATTTCATCTTCCGCATTTGTATATGACACGAACATTACCCAATTGGTGATAGGAGAGAATGTGCGTTGGATACCAGCAAGGGCTTTTTCCAGTTTCGGAACGCATATTCTTTATCAAGATGGCGTACCGACAGGTTCTGAGCCTATTATTATTTCGCCCACAATCATTTCGAAAAGCAGGGTGGCACCTGCATTGGGCACAAATGTGTTTGCAGGCATAGCCGACACTGTGCCCGTTTATATCCCCTGCGGCAGCATGGAATCGTACGATTCAAGCTGGGGTTACTTCTCCAACTTCATAGAGGTGGTGATGGACACCCTGACTGTGGAGACCGAGAATTCGGAAATGGGCGTGGTCGAGGTGCTGGAAGAGCCCTCCTGCGCTAATGGTAGCACGGCAACAATTGCAGCCAATGCCAACCCGGGCTATCATTTCACGGCATGGAGCGACGGCAACACCGACAATCCCCGCCAGCTTGTGGTCACTCAGGACACTATTATTACTGCTCACTTCGAGGAGAACGTGGGCATCGACTCTCCCCTACTCCACCCGACACATTACTCGCAAGAGGGCAACCGCCTTGTGGTCAACGGTGCCGAAGGGCAGCACGTGCGCGTATTCGACATCATGGGCAGGCTTATCTACTCTCAGTCCAGTGTGCCTGAGTCCTATTCCATTACCTTGCCTGCCGCAGGAGTCTACCTCATACAGATAGGGAACAACACCCCGCAAAAGATTGTGGTGTACTAACACTCCATGACATCAAAAGCAAAAAAGAAATCAACCCCGCACAGCCGAGTGCGGGGTTGATTTCTTGTTATTTCTATAAGACTTTCTTATTTAGATTTGGGAGTTTTCATGTTCAGGTAGAACTGCACGCCGGCCATCTGATAGACCTGCCAGTGGCCCCACTTGCCCATGCCGCTGAAGTCGGTGTCCCACTTGAGGTTGAGGGCGAGGTTGGCAGAGATGAAGGAAGCAAAGCGGTAGTCGAGTTTCAACTCGAAGTCGAGGTCGGTCTCAAAGGCGCGTTTCTTCAACCAGTTGTAGTTGGACATTTCCTCGAAAGACTCACCTTCACGCAGTGTGTAGCGTGAATCGGCAGCCATATTGCCCCATGCCATGTTCTGGGGTTTCTTGTAGTCGTAGAAGAGCTCGGCACGGGCATAGAGGTCCAGATTGGGCAGAATGTCCTTCTTCAGATATTGTCCTTTGATATAAGAACCAAGTGCGAAATAGGCGTGGGTGAAGGTGGAGGGGTCGTCGGCATTGAAATCCTTATTCTGCAGAACACCAAAGTTGCGGCCTTCGGCAATGAAGTCATCATTATAGACAAAGGTGGTCTTGCCAGTCAGGAAAGAGAGCGACACGGACCAGTCACTCTTCTTAAGTTCGAAAGAGAGAGCCGTGGTGAGGTAGGCCGGGGCAAAGAAGTTGGAAACGACAGTTTCGGTCTGACTCTCGCCGATGCCGGAGTACTCATAGCCTGCACCGAACTGGGTTTTGAGGTTGGCCGTGAAGCTGGCGCCCCAGCCTTTGTATGCGTTCCACGAAATGGACGAGGTGAGGTCAATCTTATCATTGCTCTTGCGTCTGGTCTCGAAAAGCTTGCCTTCGGCAGAGTTGTCTAGATCCTGCCAGGCGTAGCCATAGGCGAGGTCGGCGATGTTGTCCCACACAAATTTGGGATGGGTGAACTTGTAATTGCCGAAGAAAGTACCAGTGAGGTCGATTTGTGAGTTACCAGAAGTAGCCCAGTTGTTGAAGAAAAACTCGCTAGCTTTAATGGCGGGAGTCGACGAAGTGGTCCAGGAGCCGCGTGAAAGGGCGTTTGTTTCGTCCTGAGCCATGACTGTGGTGGCAAGCGTAAGCAGCGTTGCACAAAGGGTAAAGATTCGTTTCATATTGTTGTGTGTATTGTTATTATTAATTGTTAAACTGTTCTTGTTGATTTTGCAAAGATACAACTTTTCTCCCAAATTATCGAAAAAAAATGTAAGAGAACTTCCATAAGGGGCAATTGGGCTCGGCAGAAAAGGCGTTCGGATGGGTTATTTCTCTTTCAGTAATCCCTTGTGAAAGGAATAGACGGTGCTGTCTGAAGTTTGAGAGGCGTTATAACAAATGATTTCTGTAATTCCATCGCCATCCACATCGCGTGCATTGAGCCTAGCGAACGGGAGCCTGTAGAGCGACCAAAAACTGTCGGGACTGCCCTCATAAAAGGGTGTGAGGACATACCAGTTTTCTGCCCCAAAGGTGGAAGAGATGTCGTAGGTCTTCAAGATATAGGAGGGCTCTTGAGGATGGAAACAGACGGTGTCGAGAGTGATTTCGCCCTTGTCGTTGGTACAGAAATTGGCATTACTGATGCCCATAAACTCATCCACCTGCCGGTCGGGAGCTCGCAGGCATACGCAGATATAATTGCAGTCCACGTTTTGGTAGAGCCACAGAGAGGAGTATTCAGAAAGGTCTATGGTCTTTACAATTTTGGCAGCCCCTAAATCGGTGTCAATCCACTCAGGGTTACGATTACAGGCGGTCAATACAATCATTGCCAATGCAATAAAGGGAATTCTTTTCATAACAGGAGCACTATTTATATTTTTGCAAAGATACACAAAAATATCGACACAGCAACATTATTGCAACCGCTACTATGTATACAATAAAAAGTGGATTATGGCGTTTTTGACTTATATTTAGGTATTATGGAACAGACGAAAAAAGTAATTCTGATTACCGGAGCCAGCAGCGGCATTGGATTTGACACCGCCCAAGTGCTAGCCCGGCAGGGACATAAAGTATACGCTGCCGCCCGCCGTACAGAACTGATGGAGCCACTCAAGCAGGACGGTGTGGTGACCATGCGGATGGATGTGACCGACAGCCAGTCGATGGCCGAGGGTGTAAAGGCCGTGCTGGATGCCGAGGGACGCATCGATGTGCTTGTGAACAATGCAGGCTACGGCTATTTCGGTGCCGTGGAGAACGTCACCATGGAAGAAGCACGCCGACAGGTAGAGGTGAATGTCTTTGGACTGGCCGAACTTTGCAAACTGGTTCTGCCCACTATGCGGGCGCAACGTTCCGGCCGCATTATCAACACCTCCTCCATTGCTGGCAAAATGGTGATGCCTTTCGGAGCTTGGTATCATGTGTCCAAATATTCGGTGGAGGCACTGAGCGACGCTCTGCGCATGGAGATGAAACCTTTCGGCGTGGACGTGGTAATGATTGAACCCGGTGGCATCAAGACCGACTGGGGCATCATTGCGGCAAGACATCTGGCTGAATCGTCGAAGGGGACGGCCTATGAGAAGGAGGCCCTGATGGAAGCCGACCTGCTGCACAATGCCTATTCCGGCAAATATCTTTCCAAACCTCGGGTGGTTACCAACGCCATCAGCCGAGCCGTGAACAGCCGCCGCCCCCGTTGCCGCTACCGCATCGGACTGTTCTCTGGCAGCGCGGTGTTTTTCCACACCATTCTGCCCGACCGCTGGTGGGACGGACTGATGCGCCGATTTATGAGGATAAAACTTTGAGTCTTGCCCAAAATCAACGACGGACCGTTTTCCGTTCCTTCTCCATTGTAGCGATTAACGCCACATTCAGTTTCTCTATTTCGGTTAGGACTAAAGGTTCCTGCGCATTGAGTAGGGCTGTGCCATACCATAGACCGCCAGAATGATAGAATTCGGTCAATGCCTTGTCCGAAAAGCGATGCCCATGACGAGCATAAATCTCATTTCGTATAAGCCGCAATGCCTCTGTGGGATAGGGGGCAAGGTAACCACGGGTGAGCAGCCTTGCTGTGCCTTCGGGCCAGCGGCCTGGGATAACACTGTCTATGTTGTCTTTGGTCAGGTTGCACAGCAATTCGCCCTTTTCCACCCAGTCTTCTCCCTCCTCTTCAATATGGGATATTCCGTTGAAAAGGTCAATTCCATGGGCTGTAAACTCATACCACAAAAACTTTCCGTCACCCAATTCGAGGGTAGTTGTTGGGTGGTCAAGCTCCCAAAGAATTCTATACGGAGTTCGCCGCGAGGAGTGGTGCTGCTTGATGCTGAGCAGCGAATACCTGTTGATACTATCCTGGGTAATTTTCCATATCTCTTGACCAACGACATAAGTTCCGCAGATTCTGTTTTTGGCATCTGAGATAAGTACGGAGTCGAATCCATGGGACTGGGCATACCGCTCATTTTTTGAGGAACCATCATATCGCAACAGAATGTCCTCCAACTTTCGGTCACAACCATAGCGCAACAGAACTTCCTGACCAGCTACAAAAGTGTGCACTATGCTATCGTAATAATGGATAATAGTATCAGTCCAGGCATTTCCTATTTGGGTGGGAATCAGAAAGACATTGGGGTCAACGGTTTTGCGCCAAAAGGTAACGGAACTCCCTTCGTGCAGAGTC
>DFDY01000175.1 GCA_002368955.1 Bacteroidales bacterium UBA3816 | reverse complement strand
TAGGATAGCGTGTCTTCGACACGCACTGGCTGATTGCTTGTTGCCCCACACTGCGTTCCCTTCGGTCGCTTTGTGTGGGGTTAATAGGATAGCGTGTCTTCGACACGCATCTTCCTGTAGACGGTTGCCCCACACTGCGTTCCCTTCGGTTGCTTAGTGTGGGGTTAATAGGATAGCGTGTCTTCGACACGCCAGTACAAGTTACATTAATGGGCAACTTATGGCAATTCGTGTAATAATGAGCACGTTATTATGTATAGCTTGCAAGAATAAACGAATTTTGTTCGGTGCCATTGAACATATTTTGCGATTTTCCTTTTGTGGTACTGGATACTTTTTGTTAAATAATAAGCGGCTAGCCCAGGACTGGCCGCGAAAGTCACTGTCATTTTAGGAGGAGCAAACGCAAGCTTCTGCTGGCCAATCCGGCCTTCAGCGGAGTCATTGCTTGGGGCTGGATGGGAGCGCTCCTATCGGGCTGTGTATTTGACACTCAATAATTTGTTACACTATGGTTACGCTCTCCTTTGAAACGCTTCCGAACAGATTCGCTGCCGAACCTGACTATTATCCCACCCAACAGACGAGCGGGGGGAGAGTGAGATTGTGGGGCGATGGAAAGGTGCGAAATTGCGTTTTGTTACCGCCTGTGGGCTAAGAAAAAGGGTAGGAGAGGGGCTCTGGACGGGGGAATTGTTCAAAGAGTTGTTGATATTTTTGTTCGTTGTTAGCGTCGTTTTTCGGCGGTATCGAAAAAATTTCGTATATTTGCAATGCCACCAATATAGGCTATTGGTGGTGAAAGGTGCTGTGTTGCAGTACCTAACATTTGTTTTTTGTTATATGACACTGACTAAAGAAATAACCCAAACGACAGTAAACGTACAATCGGAGTATGGCCATTTGAATGCTGTGCTGCTCCACCGCCCCGGCCTAGAGATTGAACGCATGACTCCCTCTAACGCGGCCGAGGCTCTTTTTAGCGACATTCTGAGCAAACATATTGTTGACAAGGAATACGCCTCGTTCAGCGGCGTGTTTGAGAAATGGTGCAAGGTGTTTTATGTCGAAGACCTCCTCACGATGATGATGGAAGAGGACGACATTCGTCAACGGCTGGTAGTGGCCTGCTGTAAGCTGGACAACTGCGAGCATTTGGAAGACTGGCTGTTGCAGCTGCCGAGCGAGAAGTTGGCCAAGAGCTTGATTGAGGGTGTTTTCTTCCACGGCGACACCGACCCGTTCCGCTTCAAAGACTGCCGCTTCACGTTGAAACCACTCTACAATCTGTTCTTCACGCGCGATGCCTCTTCGTCGATGTACAACGAGGTGCTGATTAACTCGATGTCGTTCCCTGTGCGCGAACGCGAGACTCTGATTTACAAGGCTATTTTTGAGCAGATTTTCCATGCCAACACCTTCCGTGCCAAGGATGCACACAGCAGTGCCCGCACCGAGGGCGGCGACGTGCAGATTGCTGCGCCCGACCTGCTCTGCATCGGTCAGGGCATCCGCACCAACAGCAAGGGCATCAGCTTCTTGGCAGATAAGTTCGCCAAGGAGCGCCCCTATTTCCGCATTCTGACGCAGGAACTGCCCCACCACCCCGATTCGTTCATCCATCTGGACATGGTGCACACCTTCCTGGGTGCCCATCAGCTGATGGTCTATCCGCCAATGATTGACAAGACGGGCGTTTTTGCGGGCAAGGCCACCACGCTGATTACCTGCGACAACGGCAAAATCAGCTATAAAGAGTACCCCAACATGCTGGAGGGTCTGAAAGCCTGCGGCATGGATATGGAACCAGTGATGTGCGGTGGTTTGGACAGCTGGTATCAGGACCGCGAGCAGTGGCACAGCGGAGCCAATTTCTTTGCCCTCGACGACGGCAAGATTATTGGTTATGAGCGCAATGTGAACACCATAGAGGCTCTGAGCCATGCCGGATTTGAGGTGCTGGATGCCGACGATGTTTGCAGCGGCAAGGTGGATATGCACGAGTATAAGAAGTTCGTGGTCACATTCAAAGCCTCAGAGCTGCCCCGTGCCGGTGGCGGCGCGCGCTGCATGACAATGCCCATCAATCGCGATTAAATAGTAGAAAAAACATTATAAATAACTTACAACTTTATGAAAAAGTACCATCTGATGAACAACATTATAGGCTGGGTGGTCTGCATCGTGGCCTGTACTGTTTACATCCTGACTGCCGAAGCCACCGCATCGTGGTGGGACTGTGGCGAGTACATAGCCACGGCAAACAAACTGCAAGTGGGCCATCCCCCGGGAGCACCCTCGTTCCAGCTGATAGGTAGAATGTTCTCTATGTTCTCCACGCCTGAGAATGTGGCCCATGCCGTCAACGTTATGTCGGCTATCTGTAGTGGTTTCACCATTCTGTTCCTCTTCTGGGGCATCACCCTGTTGGGCAAGCACCTGCTGCCCGACCCCAAGAATCCCGATGTGAAGGATTGGCGCACATGGGGTGTCTTTGCTGCCGGAGTGGTGGGGGCTTTGGCCTATACTTTCAGTGACACGTTCTGGTTCTCCGCAGTGGAAGGCGAGGTCTACGCCATGTCGTCACTCTTCACCGCCATTGTGTTCTGGGCCATCCTCAAGTGGGAGGAGCAGGCCGACGACCCGCGCTCGCTGCGCTGGCTGGTGCTGGTGTGCCTGCTGGTGGGTATCGCCATTGGCGTGCACCTGCTGAACTTGCTGACCGTGCCCGCCATTGTCTATGTGGTCTATTTCCGCAAATGGCCGAAAACCACGGTTAAGGGTTTCATCTTGAGTGGCGTCATAAGTGTGGTGCTGTTGGCATTGATTCTGTGGGGCATCATCCCCGGCATAGTCAATGTTGACTCCGCCTTCGATGTCTTCTTTGTCAACACGTTGGGTCTGCCCTTCAACAGCGGCACCATTTTCTTCTTCCTGCTGTTGGCTGCCTTCATCGTGTGGGCATTGTGGTTCACCTCGCCCAAAAAGAAGAACAAACCTGTCTGGAATGCCGCTGCATTGGGACTGTTGATGCTGATTATTGGCTACAGCACTTTCTTTGTGCTGGTCATCCGTGCCAACACCAATACCCCGCTGAACGAGAATGCCCCCAAGGATGCCGTGGCCATGCGTGCCTACCTGGGCCGCGAGCAGTATGGCGACACGCCTTTCCTCACCGGCCAGTACTACACTGCCGGTGACCCCATCGATGCCGAGCGTGGCTACACCAAGTATATCCGCGGCACCAATGAGAAGGGCAAAGACCGCTATATCCCGGCCTCCTATCAGCAGAAATTTATCTATCGTCAGAACCACACAGGCGTGTTCCCCCGCATGTACAGCAACGACGAGAGCCGTCAGCATCCTAAATTTTACGAGTACTGGGCTGGCAAGGTCAGTGGCGACCACAAGCCTTCGGCCGCTCAGAACCTGAAGTATTTCAATGGCTACCAAATGGGCTTCATGTACTGGCGTTACTTTATGTGGAACTTTGCCGGTCGCCAGAACGACATTCAGGGTCATTACTTCAACGATGACGGTACCCGCGACTATATGAACGGCAACTGGATTAGCGGCATCAAGGCCATTGACGAGGCCCGTCTGGGTCCGCAGGACAACCTGCCCGACCACATGAAGGACAACAAGGCACGCAATGTCTACTACATGCTCCCCTTGCTGCTGGGTTTGATTGGTCTGGTCTACCATATCCGTAAGAATAAGAAGGATGCCTTCATCGTGTTCATCATGTTCTTCATGACGGGCATTGCCATCGGCATCTACCTGAATATGCCTCCGCGTCAGCCGCGTGAGCGTGACTATGCCTTTGTGGGTTCGTTCAGCTTCTTTGCCATATGGATAGGTTTGGGCGTGATGGCCCTGGCCGACTGGCTGACCAAACTGTTCAAGAAAGAGAAGTTGTACAAAATCATCATGCCGGTGGTGTTTGTCCTTTGCATGCTGTGCGTGCCAGTGCTGATGGCTTGCGAAAACTGGGACGACCACGACCGCTCCAACAAGTATGCCGCCCGCGACTTTGCCAAGAACTATTTGGCTTCGGTTGACGAGAACGGCATCCTGATTACTTTTGGCGACAACGACACTTTCCCCTTGTGGTATGCCCAAGAGGTAGAGGGCTTCCGCACCGACGTGCGCATCCTCAACTATACCCTCAGCGGCATGCACTGGTATTGCGAACAGTTGTTCAACAAATTGTACGACAGCGAACCCATTGCCTTCACCCTGCCCAAGGAGTTCTACGGGTTGGGCAAAGACATTGTCTATTTGCAAGACCGTACTGACGAGTACTTTGAGGTGACAGACCTGCTGGCCCTGATGCGCGACTATCCCGACAAGTTCAAGGCCCGTGATGGTCGTGGCGAAGAGGTCACCCTCATTCCCACCAGCCATTTCAAGATTACCCTTGACATTCCTGACCTGGTGAAGCGCGGCGTCATTCCTGCCCAAGTTGCCGACCAGGTGGACCCCGTCATCAAGTGGACCGTCACCAAGGGCAGTCTGATGCGCCATGAGTTGATGATTCTCGACATGCTGGGCACCAATAAGTTCGCCCGCGACATCAATATCATGAACCCTGGCTATATCCAGCGTGTGTTCCCACCCATACGTCAGTACTGTGTGCAGGACGGCATGAACTTCAAGTTGGTGCCCTACATGGCTCAAAAAGTCCAACCCATCCTGTTCGACGAGCGCGACAATAGATACATCATGCAGCAGTTCACGGAGGAGAGCTATGACTACTTCTTGAACGGCTATAAGGACAAGAACGGTGAGATGCATCCGCTGCAGTGGGGCAACCTCAATGCCGACATCTATGTTGACCCCGTGAGTATCAACATGGGCACCGTGCAGCGTCAGACCTTCTGCATGGCTGCGCAAGAGTTGATGGAAAAGGGCGACACCGTTCGTGCTCGCAAGATGCTTGAAATGAGTGACTATTTCTTCCCAGAGAAGAATTTCAACTATGACAAGTACAGCATGATGATGGTTGACCTCTACAACAGCCTCTATGGAAAGGAAAAAGCGACCTATATCTGGGATGGCATTTTCAAGTACTACAGCCAAGACCTTGCTTACTATAGCCAGTACTCCGGTGCCAAGGCTGCCGGAGTAAATCATCTGTTGCAGGAGACTGCCCAGATGCTTTATGGCCTCAACCAGCTGGCCGAGCAGGTGTTGCAAGACAAGGAGCGTGCCCAAAAGTGCATGACCTTGTTGCAGCAGCAAGGCTATCAACTCTAACAACTGCTTATGAGTACTAGGCCCAAGATGAGAAAAATAAAGAAGATAACCATCACCCTCTCGGAGAAAGAGGGTGAATGGTTGTCTTTATATGCTCAGGATCTAGGTATTTCGCGCCCCGCCGTGGTGCGCCGTTTGGTGCGGGAGGGACTTCGTGACTATAAGTCCATGCGGGGCGGATATATCGAGCCCAGAAATCAATTGGACCTGTTCGACTCTATCCAGGTGGACATTTTTAACAATACTTCCAAGACGAAAGATACTTCAGATAACTAACATTGCTATGAAACGTATATCCTTATTATTAATCATATTGGCCCTCTCAATAGTCGCAAACGCACAGACGGGTCAAGCCGCTAGTTCACCTACAGCCCCGTCGGACTCAGAGCTTGCGACCCAGACCACCGCGGCATCTGAAGGAGAGGATGTGCAGGCATCGGAATCGACAGAGAGTTTCGACCCCGGTTCCGTCATCATTGGGCATGTTACCGATGCCCATTCCTGGCACATGTTTGACTTCTACACCAAAGACGGTGTCGAACACGCGGTGGCCATTCCGCTGCCGGTCATTCTTCTCAATGATGGTCACATAGACTGCTTTATGTCTTCTAAATTCCACCACGGCCATGCCGACTACAAAGGCTACCGCTTGGTGGGTGGAGGTTTGGAGAGAGAGGAAATAATCTGTGTGGACGAGTCCGGCCAGCCCAAGTTGGACGCCCAGGGAAACATAGTCAAACCACTTGACTTTTCTATCTCCAAGGTGCCCGCAGCCATCATGATTATTGTTGCTATCATCATTACTGTTGTGATGGTTGCCAACAAAGGATATAAGAAACGCGAAGGCCGTGCCCCCAAGGGCTTGCAGTCGTTTGTGGAAATGTTGGTGTGCTATGTGCGCGACGATATTGTCAGACCGGTGATAGGCGAGGAGCACTATCAGAAATATCTACCCTACATGTTGACGCTGTTTTTCTTCATCTTTATGAGCAACTGTATGGGACTGATACCTTTCTTTCCCGCAGGAGCCAATGTGACGGGCAATCTTGCAGTGACTGCGATTCTGGCCATCATCACATTCTTCATCACCAACCTCAGCGGCAACAAGCACTATTGGACCGACATCTTCAACACCCCCGGCGTGCCGGCGTGGTTGAAGATTTTCCCCTTGATGCCTGTGGTGGAGCTCATAGGTGTCTTCACCAAACCTATTGTGCTGATGATACGACTTTTTGCCAACATGACGGCTGGGCATATTGTGGTCCTAGGCTTTGTGGTCATGATTTTCATCCTCAGCAATACCATTTCGGTGGGTGTGGGGGCTGGTGTTTCGGTGCTGTCGGTGATATTCAGTGTCTTCATCGACCTACTTGAGTGTCTGGTGGCCTATATCCAGGCCTATGTCTTCACGATGCTTTCGTCGCTGTACATCGGCATGGCAGTGCAAGAGCCTCACCACGCCAAAGCATGATATTTATTTAAACACTAATTAAAATATTCCTGTTATGAAATCGATAAAAGAAATCAACTTCAAGGGTCGCAAGGCCTTAGTCCGCGTTGACTTCAACGTTCCCATGGACGAAAATAAGAAGATTACCGACGATACCCGTATCCGCGAGTCGCTTCCCACCATTGAGAAATTGCTTAGCGACGGTGCCGCTGTCATTCTGATGGCTCATTTCGGGCGTCCCAAGAAAGGCGGTTTCGAACCCGAGCTCACTTTGCAGCCTGTGGCTGAATATTTGGCCAAGATGCTCAACCGTCCTGTCCAGTTCACTCAGGCACTGCTAGGTGAAGGTAAGGTAGAAGAGATGGCCAAGAACCTGAAGGCTGGCGAAGTGATGCTGCTGGAGAACATCCGTTTCTACCCCGGCGAAACCAAGGGCGATGTGGCCCTTGCCGAACAGCTGTCCAAGTTGGGCGACTGCTACGTCAACGATGCTTTTGGTGCTGCCCACCGCGAGCACAGCTCCACAGCCACCATTGCTAAGTTCTTCCCCAATGACAAATATTTCGGTCTCCTGATGGAGAACGAGGTGGTCAATCTGGAAAAGCTGATGCACAATGCACCCCGTCCTTTCACCGCCATTATTGGTGGCAGCAAGGTCAGTAGCAAGATTGGCATTCTGGAGAACCTTATTGACAAGGTTGACAACATGATTATCATCGGTGGTATGCGCTACACTTTCACCAAGGCAATGGGTGGTAAGATTGGCAACAGCATCTGCGAGGACGACAAGATGGAACTTGCACTGGAGTTGATGAAGAAGATGGATGCCCACGGCGTGAAGTACTATCTGCCTGTGGACAGCGTCATCGGCGACAAGTTTGGCAACGATGCCAACACTCAGATTGTCCCCTCGGGCGAGGTACCCGATGGTTGGGAGAGTATGGACTGCGGCCCCGAGAGCTGCAAGGCCATCCGCGACATCATTATGTCCTCCAAGACCATCCTTTGGAATGGTCCTGCCGGTGTTTTCGAACTCAGTACCTTTGCCAAAGGCACCAACGAGATTGCTAAGAGCGTGGCCGAAGCTTGCAAGCAGGGCTGCTTTGCCGCCGTGGGTGGTGGCGACAGCGTTGCAGCCGTCAAGCAGATGGGCCTGGCCGACCAGATGAGCTATGTGTCCACTGGTGGTGGTGCTATGCTTGAATATCTCGAAGGCAAGGTCCTCCCCGGCATCAAAGCCATTCAGGACTAATCGAAAGAACGATAAGAGCGACAGGGCTATTGCAACTCTGTCGCTCTTTTTATCCCTAATCGGTCATTAGGGTTTATGACAGATTAGTATTTGTTGCGAGCAGATTGGTCACATCGCAGGTGAAGGCGTAGCGGGCTACGGCGAGACAGGGATGTGGACAAGATGACGAAAGAAATACGGAGATGTCATAAACAGACCTAAATATAGTGAAATAGGTTAAAATGTTGGCTAAATGACCGAGCGGGGTTTATGCCCCCTATCGTCATGGCAACGCAAAATAGAGTTCCCGTCGGCGATATTGCAGGTCCCGTCAGTGATGTCCTATCTATTATTAGCTCAAACCACATTGTCAATAATCATTAATGCATGCCCCATTTTTTGCCCATAACACTGGAGGAGGTCAAACGTCTTGGCTGGGACGAGGTAGACATCGTCGTGGTCAGTGGCGACGCATACGTCGACCACCCCTCGTTTGGCACCGCTGTTATTGGGCGCACACTTGAAGCTGCTGGCTATCGTGTGGCCATCCTCCCGCAGCCCAACTGGCGCGACGACCTGCGCGACTTCCGCAAATTCGGTCGTCCCCGGCTCTTTTTTGGAGTGACCTCCGGAGTGATGGACTCCATGGTCAACCATTACACCGCTGCCCGCCGTCTGCGCCACGACGATGCCTACACTCCGGGCGGTGCCTTTGGTTTCCGTCCCGACTATGCCACATACGTCTACACCCGCATCCTCAAACAGCTCTACCCCGACACTCCTGTGGTGATTGGGGGCGTGGAGGCCTCCATGCGCCGCCTATCGCATTACGACTATTGGAGCGACAGCCTCAAACCCTCCATCCTCTACGACTGCCCCGCCGACCTTATGGTATACGGCATGGGCGAGAAACCCATGGTCAGCATTGCCAATATGCTGGCCGACCACGAGCCCCTCTACAAGCTGCACTCCCTGCCCCAGGTGGGCTATCTCGACTCTCATGTTCCCAAGGGCGACAATGTCATTATGCTCCACAGCTACGACCGGTGCCTTGCCTCCAAGCGCAACCAGGCTGAGAACTTCCACCACATAGAGGTGGAGAGCAACAAGATAGAGGCCGCCACCCTTGTGCAGCCCCACGACGACCAGTACGTCGTCATCAATCCCCCTCTGCCGCCCATGACCACCGAGGAGATGGATGCCTCCTTCGACCTGCCCTACACCCGTCTGCCCCATCCCAAATACAAGAAGCGCGGCCCCGTCCCAGCCTACGAGATGATTAAGAACTCTGTCAATATCCATCGCGGCTGTTTTGGAGGCTGCTCCTTCTGCACCATCTCCGCCCATCAGGGCAAACAGATAGTCTCTCGCTCCGAGGAGTCCATCATGCGCGAAGTGCGCACTCTGGTCCAGCGCGACGACTTCAATGGGGTCATCAGCGACCTGGGCGGCCCCTCGGCCAATATGTACCGCATGGCGGGCAAGAACAAGGAACTCTGCAAGCGGTGCGCCCGCTACAGCTGCATCCAGCCCACCATGTGCCGCAACCTCAACTCCGACCACGCACCCCTTCTAGATCTTTACCGCAAGGTGATGGCCGTGCCGGGTGTCAAGCACGTCTACATCGGCAGCGGCATCCGCTGCGACCTCTTTACCGACGGCAACCACGGCTGGGACTTTTTCCGCCAAGTGGTGCTGCACCATGTGGGTGGCCGTCTCAAAGTGGCACCGGAGCATACCAGTGCCCGTGTGCTCTCGCTTATGCGCAAGCCTAAGTTCGACCTCTTCCTGCAGGTCAAAAGCCGTTTCGATGCCATCTGTCGGCAGGCGGGAGTCAAATACCAGCTCATCCCTTATTTCATCAGCTCCCACCCTGGCTGCCAGCTCAAGGACATGGCCGACCTTGCCGTAGAGATGAAACGCTTGGGCTACCGACTGGAGCAGATACAGGACTTCACCCCCACGCCTATGACCCTCAGCACCGAGATGTACTACACTGGCATTAACCCCGAGACCATGGAGCCCGTCTACGTGGCCACCACCCCCAACGAGAAGAAGGAGCAGAACCTCATGTTCTTCTACTACAAGAAAGAGTGTCAGGCAGCCATCCGCCAAGCACTCCACAATCATCACCTAGATGGTTATATTCCGAAGTTATTAACACAAAAATAACCATCATGAAAAAACTGACAAAGGTTTTAGCAGCCATAATGCTAATGTGTGCAACATTGTTCGTCTCAGGCTGTGAAAGAGAAGATGTCCAGCCAATCATAGAAGATTGGGTGGATTTAGGTCTGCCGAGCGGTCTATTGTGGGCTACTCACAATGTAGGCGCCACTGTGCCTACGGGGTTTGGCTACCATTTTGCATGGGGCGAGACGCGCACTAAAGGTTATTTTGGTTATGGTGACTATCGGTACGGCACATATGATAGGTATCACCACATATACAACCTCACTAAGTACTGCTCCAATCCATCGTATAGCGTCACAGGGTTTACTGATACTCTGACTATATTACAACCTGAAGATGATGCCGCCACGGTCAATTGGGGTGACGGTACTCGAACACCGACAAAGGCTGAATGGCAAGAACTGCTTGACAATACCACTGTCACGCAAGCAGTCATTGATAGTGTACTTGGGTTGCAATTTACAGGGTCCAATGGTGTCAGTATCTTTCTTCCAGCTGCAGAATTTGAACACGAATCATACATGCCCCATATCGAAAACTGTGGCGCCTACTGGTCGAGTTCGCTTAATACGGACGCGCCATCTTCGGCGTGGTGCTTAGGCTTTAACGTGATGGGTCATTTTGCGATAAGTACTCATAGTCGCGGCTATGGGTTATCTGTCCGTGCTGTTCGCTCTGCACGTTAGAACTATATTGTTGCTCACAATGGACCGCTTCCGCGCATCAACTCTTTAGAGGGGTAGCAAACATCCAGTGAATGTTTGCTTTAGTGGCGGGGTATGAATCAATGCCTGCTGAGCAGGCGCAAATAAAAAGGTGTCTGCCGTATTAGCAAACACCTTTTAGTTTTTACTTTTTAGTTTTTACATTATTCTCACTTTCCTTTCAGCAGGGAGCCGAGCAGGCCGCGGCCCAGTTTGAAGGCGGTATTCACCAGTTCGCGTTTGGCTTTCTGTTTAGCCATTTTGGAGATGCTGCCCACCAGGCTGTTGTCCTTCTGGCGTTGACGTTCGCGTTCTTCAGCCTTGCGTTCGCGTTCCTCGGCTTTGCGCTTGCGCTCTTCGGCGGCTTGCAGGCGTTCTTCTTCGCGCTGTTTCTTGGCCTCCTCCTTTTGCAGGCGTTCCTCTTCCTTCTGCTGTTGGGCAAGGGCTTTCTCCTCCTGCTGCTTGGTGAGCTTCTCGGTGAGGATTTCGTATGCCGAGAGTCGGTCGACCTTGGTGTCGTATTTGCCGTAAACCATCGAGGTGCGTATTATCTGCTGACGCTCTTCGACAGGCAAGGCACCGGCCTGGCCTTCGGGGGGCAGCACACGGGCACGCTCCACCATGGTGGGTATGCCTTTGGCATCGAGGAAGGAAACTAAGGCTTCGCCCACGCCCAGCTCGGTGATGACCTTGGCGGTGTCGAAGGCTGGGTTGGCACGGAAAGTCTCGGCAGCGGTGCGGACGGCCTTCTGGTCGCGTGGTGTATAGGCGCGGAGGGCGTGCTGCACGCGGTTGCCCAACTGGCCCAGAATCGTGTCGGGGATGTCGTCGGGATTCTGGGTGCAGAAATAGATGCCCACCCCCTTGGAGCGGATGAGGCGCACCATCTGCTCAATTTTCTCCAGCAGCGACTTGTTGATGTTGTTGAAAAGCATGTGGGCTTCGTCGAAGAAGAAGACCAGCTTGGGCTTTTCGAGGTCGCCCACTTCGGGCAACTGCTCATAGAGCTCGCTCAGCAGATAGAGTAGGAAGGAGGTGTAGACTTTGGGCGAGTTGATTATCTTGTCCGAAGCTAGGATGTTGATGACACCCTTGCCTTGACGGGTCTGCATGAAATCGTAGATGTCGATGGCGGGCTCGCCGAAGAACTGATTGCCGCCTTGGTCCTCAAGGCTGAGGAGGCTGCGCTGGATGGCCCCGACGGTGGCGGTGCTGATGTTGCCGTAGGCGGTGGTGTAGTTGGCGCGGTTGTTGCCCACTTCTTCCAGCATCTTGCGGAGGTCCTTGAGGTCGATGAGCAGCAACTGCTGGTCGTCGGCAATGCGGAAGACCATGTTGAGCACATCGTTCTGTGTGTCGTTGAGGTCGAGGATGCGAGAGAGGAGCATGGGACCCATCTCGCTGATGGTGGTGCGGAGGGGGTGACCCTCCTCGCCGAAGACGTCCCAGAGGCAGACAGGGTAGGCCTTGTAGGCAAAGCCGCAGTCGGTGAGGTGGTTGTCGGCGATGCTTTTTTCGAAATGGACGTTGCCGCCGCCCGCCTTGCCCACGCCGGAGAGGTCGCCCTTGATGTCGGTGGCAAACACAGGGACGCCCATGGCACTGAAGGATTCGGCCAGGTTCTGCAGGGTGCAGGTCTTGCCTGTGCCGGTGGCACCGGCAATGAGACCGTGACGGTTGGCCATAGAGGGGAGGATGCCGAGGTGAAGTTCACCGGCAATTGCGTTGAAGGGGGTACCTGTGTTGTCTATCATAGTGCAGTATGTTTATAATCTATGCTAAGAACGCATTTTTTACCGTTTTATTGTGTGGCTGGTGGGAGTAAGTTTATTAAATGGAAACTGCTTGCAGTGGCCGTATGACGATGAGGACCAATGCAGTGCCAATGGGAAAGGACGTATGGTCTCCCAGAAGGGGACGACAGGAACGTAAACCGTTCGGGCAGGCGCGTAGATTCCGTTGAGGACCGTTTAGTGTTCTTAACACTTTCAATGCCATCACATTTCATTATCGCTTTTTTAACGGGTCTGTTACGGTTGGGAAATGGTCTGGCAATGGGTGGGGAACGGTAGTGGGGTGGAGTTAGTGAAAAAAAATGGCTGTGGATTGGGTGGCTTTTCACAAGCAGAAAAAAAATGCGGAGGCAATAATAATATAGTTCGTCCTTAAAAATACATTAAATACTTAGTATTCATTATAATAAAATCATAATTTCGTCGTTATAAATGCAAGAAAATTTGAATAATCCACCCAAAACCTTGCAGTAAAACGCACAGAAATCATGATAGGGAAATCACCGAACCGCACGACGCCTGAACTCTTCCGCCCGATGCTCATCGACTTCATAGACCTTGGCAACGAACTGGTCCTGCTGGCCGACAACATCGACTGGGACTACTTCGAGCGCGAGTTTGCACCGCTGTACTCGAAGAACGGGCGTCCGGCCAAGCCGATACGCCTTATGGTGGGATGCCTGCTGCTGAAGCAGATGTACGGTCTTGGCGACGAGACGCTGCCGGCAGAGTGGGTGATGAATCCGTACATGC